>JAJBVT010000066.1:78803-92823 GCA_020859685.1 Rikenellaceae bacterium | reverse complement strand
AAATTGCGGAAGTAGCTCAGTTGATAGAGCATCAGCCTTCCAAGCTGAGGGTCGCGGGTTTGAGCCCCGTCTTCCGCTCTACGATGCGAGTAGTCTCGCGCAAGTGTAACAAAAGCCATACCGACCGTAACCGGAAGGTAGGAGAATAAATAATAAGGGCGTCTGAGGTCGATCTTAACGGGATTAAAGAGGACAAAGGCGGCCTGCGTTTTATGTTTAAAAAACTATTTTTGAACCTCAAACGATAAAACAGTAAATTAATTTTAAAATAACTTTCAGATTATGGCAAAAGAAAAATTTGACAGGTCCAAACCGCACGTAAACATCGGTACCATCGGACACGTAGACCACGGTAAGACTACCCTTACCGCTGCAATTACTACTGTACTTGCAAAGAAAGGTCTCTCTGAACTCCGTTCTTTCGACTCGATCGACAACGCTCCGGAAGAAAAAGAACGTGGTATCACTATCAATACCGCTCACGTAGAGTACCAGACGGCTAACCGTCACTATGCTCACGTAGACTGTCCGGGCCACGCCGACTATGTAAAGAACATGGTTACCGGTGCCGCACAGATGGACGGTGCCATTCTGGTAGTTGCCGCAACCGACGGTCCCATGCCGCAGACCAACGAGCACGTACTTCTCGCCCGTCAGGTGAATGTACCGAAGATCGTCGTGTTCCTGAACAAATGCGACATGGTTGACGACCCCGAAATGCTCGACCTCGTTGAGATGGAAGTTCGCGACCTGCTCAGCAAATGTAATTTCGAAGGCGACGACGCTCCGGTTATCCGCGGTTCCGCTCTCGGTGGCCTTAACGGCGAACCGGCATGGGAAGAAAAAATCGTGGAGCTGATGGACGCTGTAGACAACTTTATTCCGATTCCGCAGCGTGAGAACGAAAAACCGTTCCTCATGCCGGTTGAGGACGTGTTCTCTATCACCGGTCGCGGTACCGTACTCACGGGCCGTATCGAAACCGGTGTGATTCACGTGGGCGACCCGGTTGAGATTATCGGTCTGGGCGAAACTCAGAACTCGGTATGTACGGGTGTGGAGATGTTCCGCAAACTCCTCGACCAGGGTGAAGCAGGTGACAATGTGGGTCTACTGATGCGTGGTGTAGACAAGAAAGAGGTAAAACGCGGTATGGTTGTGGCCAAACCGGGTTCTATCAAACCCCACTCTAAATTCGAAGCCGAGGTTTATATCCTCAAGAAAGAAGAGGGCGGCCGTCACACTCCGTTCCACCACAAATACCGCCCGCAGTTCTATATTCGTACGCTGGATATCACCGGCGAATGCGAGCTGCCTGCAGGTGTCGACATGGTAATGCCGGGTGACAACGTAACCATAACGGTTACCCTTATCTACGAAGTTGCCCTTAACGTAGGTCTGCGTTTCGCTATCCGCGAAGGCGGTCGTACCGTTGGTGCAGGTCAGATTACCAAGATTATCGAATAATCCGCTGTTGCGGTAGGGACGGCTCCGGCCGTCCGGATATAGGGAAGGAGCGGAGCGTGGCTCCGTAATAGGTGACAGTCCGTCTCCTTCCCGTCTTACGAGTGTAGTTCAAGGGTAGAATAGCGGTCTCCAAAACCGTTGATGGGAGTTCGAATCTCTCCACTCGTGCCAAACGAAGCAAATCCAGTCGCCGAAAGGCGACCGGATTTGAAATAACCGGCAAGCCAAACTTGTTTGAGCGAAGCCGGATATTTCAAATCCGGATTTTACGCTGAAAGCGTAAACGGATTTGCGAAATTTGAAGCACCCTTCCTCAGAGATCACGACCGACGCCGCAGGCGGAGGGAGTAATCTCGGGACCGGAAAAACCAACAAGAGGGACGCCGGGATAATAAATAATAATCCCGGGCAATTCCGAATTAAAAAACGGCCGACGGCCGTAAGATATAAAAGACGCGGTTTTTCCGCAGCGGTAACTCCTTCTTTACGGGGGATTTTCCGAAAAATATACCGAAGCCCATCCGGTAAAATTGAAGCTATGAGAATAGTAAATTACGTAAAAAACTCCTACAACGAGCTTGTTCACAAAGTGACATGGCCTTCGATCAAAGAGTTGCAAAGTTCTGCCATCGTCGTGATGGTCGCTTCCCTTATCTTTGCGCTGGTTATTTTGGTTATGGACATCGCTTTTGAGAACCTGATGAAATTCATCTACGAGCTGCTCTACTAAATCCTTTTGCAGGCATCATGGAAAACAACGAAAAAGAGCAGAAGCAGTGGTACGTGGTAAGGGCCATCGGCGGAAAAGAAAAGAAGGTTAAGGAATACATCGAACTCGAGATTAAGCACCGAGGCCTTCAGGACTATATTTCGCAGGTGCTGATTCCTACCGAGAAGGTCTACACGATCCGCAACGGTAAGAAAATCAGCAAAGAGAAGGTATCTTACCCGGGCTATGTACTGGTAGAGGCTGCGTTTGTAGGGGAAATCCCGTATATACTTCGCAACGTTCCTAACGTTCTGGGCTTCCTCGGCGACACTAAGGAAGCGGGGAAACAACTGCTGGCCACACCCCTCCGTCCTCAGGAGGTAAGCCGCATCCTCGGCCGTGTCGACGAACTGAGCGTTAGCGAGGAGGAAAACGAAACGCCGTTTTTTGTGGGCGAGACGGTCAAAGTTACCGACGGTCCTTTCTCGAGTTTCGAGGGGACAATCGAGGCCGTTGACAACGACCGCAAGAAACTTACGGTTTCCGTGAAGATATTCGGGCGCAAGACTCCTATGGAGTTGAGCTTTATGCAAGTTGAAAAAGAATGACCGCTGAGATTTTCTGATTGGCTTGTTCTGCCTTGTACTCCCTCGTCAAAATCCTCATTTACTGTCAGTAAACTCTGGTTTTGTCTCGTGAGCGGGCGTTGAAAAAGCAGAATCATAAACTCAGATTTTAAAAACGAAAGGAAAATTATGGCAAAAGAGATCGCTGGATTTATCAAACTCCAGATCAAAGGTGGTGCCGCCAATCCTTCGCCTCCCGTAGGTCCCGCACTGGGGTCGAAAGGTGTGAACATCATGGACTTCTGCAAGCAGTTCAATGCCCGCACTCAGGATAAGGCAGGAAAGGTTTTGCCGGTAATTATCACTGTATACAGCGATAAATCGTTTGATTTCGTAATCAAACAACCACCCGTAGCCATACAGATCAAGGAAGCGGCAAAAATCCAGAGCGGTTCCCCGGAACCCAACCGTAAGAAGGTCGGGGAAATTACGTGGGATCAGGTCAGGGAGATTGCTCAGGACAAAATGCCTGACATGAACTGCTTCACCCTTGAATCTGCTATGCAAATGGTGGCCGGTACGGCACGCAGCATGGGTATCAATGTCGTTGGTGAATTTCCTAATATGTAAACGAAATGAGTAAGCTGACTAAAAATCAAAAAATAGCTCTCGCCAAAATCGAACCCGGCAAGGTCTATAAGCTCAATGAAGCGGCGGCTCTCCTGAAGGATATCACCTTTACGAAATTCGATGCTTCGGTAGATGTGGACGTACGCCTGGGGGTAGACCCGAGGAAGGCGAACCAGATGGTGCGGGGCGTCGTGACGCTTCCCCATGGTACGGGCAAACAGACCCGCGTGCTGGTGCTTTGCACTCCCGACAAGGAGAACGAAGCCAAGGAGGCCGGCGCGGATTATGTGGGCCTCGACGAGTACATCGACAAAATCAAAGCCGGTTGGACCGACGTGGACGTTATCATCACCACCCCCACCGTTATGGGTAAGGTAGGTGCGCTGGGGCGTATCCTCGGCCCGCGCGGGCTTATGCCGAACCCCAAGACGGGTACCGTTACAATGGAGGTAGGCAAGGCCGTGCAGGAGGTGAAAGCCGGTAAGATAGACTTCAAAGTGGACAAGTTCGGTATAGTGCACTCTTCGGTAGGTAAGGTATCTTTCGAGCCGGAGAAGATAGTGGACAACGCCAGGGAATTTCTCGGCACAATCCAGAAACTTAAACCGAGCGCCGCTAAAGGTACTTATATCCTGAGTATCTACCTCTCTACCACCATGAGTCCCGGCTTGCAGATAGATCCCAAATCCATTGACAACAAGTAAACGACCGACGCGATGACAAGGGAAGAAAAACAACAGATCATTGGCAGCATAGCCGAACAGCTCAGGGAGTATCCCCACTACTATATCGTCGACGCATCCACGCTCAACGCGGAAAAGACCGCCAAGCTGCGTAAGATGTGCTTTGATAAGGAAATCAAACTGATGGTAGTCAAGAACACCCTGCTGGGCAAGGCGCTGGAGCAGGTGAGCGGCGACCATGTGGAGCAACTGTCGGGAATCCTGACAGGCCCTACGGCGGTTATGTTTTCCACGGTGAACAAAGCTCCGGCGGTGCTTATCGAAGAGTTCCGTAAAGGAAGCGACAAGCCCGTCCTGAAGGCGGCGTATGTGGAAGAAAGCGTATACGTGGGCGACGAACAGCTCAAAGCCCTTACGGCTATAAAAAGCAAGGAAGAACTTATCGGCGACGTTATCTCTCTGCTCCAGTCCCCGTCGAAGAATGTTATTTCTGCGCTTCAGGGTTCGGCAGGCGGCAAGGTCGCAGGCCTTGTAAAAGCCCTCGAAGAGAGGGGGGGTGCGGCCTAAAGCCGGACTGCCGGACCGGAACCCCGTCCCTGCCGGGATGAGAGCCGGAAACCGGGATGCCCTTAGCGGCAAAATAAATCAAACAAACAACAAAAAACTTTAAAAACTATAACGATGGCAGATGTAAAAAAATTAGCTGAAGAGTTGGTAAACCTGACAGTTAAAGAAGTAAGCGAACTGGCTAATATCCTGAAAGAAGAATACGGTATCGAACCTGCTGCCGCTGCGGTTGCAGTTGCTGCTCCGGCTGCCGCCGGCGGTGAAGCCGCTGCTGCCGAAAAGAGCACGTTCGACGTGATTCTCACCTCGGCCGGTCAGGCTAAACTTCAGGTTGTGAAAGTCGTTAAGGATATCACCGGCCTCGGTCTGAAGGAAGCCAAAGATATCGTAGACGGCGCTCCGAAAGCTATCAAGGAAGGCATTGCCAAGGAAGAAGCCGAGTCTATCAAGGCTCAGCTCGAGGAGGCAGGTGCCGACGTTGAACTCAAATAGTCATAACCGTTTGACTGAAAATGGTGTAGAGTCTGACCCGTCAGACTCTATACCTTTTCTCGTCTAAAACAACCCCGGCCCTTCCAGAGGGCGTTTTGAGGATATATACAGGTCCTTCGAAGCCGAGGCCGGAAGACGATAAACAGAGGTTGTATAATATCCGGGGGCGAAATTCCGTTATATATGGCTGCGGAAGCACAGGCGAACCGGAAACCACCTAAAATGCCGGTTAAAGCCGGCGGACAATGCAGAAACAACTCCCGCAGCCGCATTAGCGTCAGGAAGAGGGTAAAACGCCGGAAGGAGAGGTTTTATGCTAATGACGGCGGAGTTACTTAAAGAAAGGGGAAACGGTGGAATCCCTATCTCCCGGCAGGGGGCCGGATAACTCCGGAGATTCACCCGCCGGAAGAGAGTCGAAGGCGGATAATTCTGCCGGAGAACTGCAAACCGTGACGTTTTATCGCAGGAAGTAGAATTGCCGACCGTAACCCGGGGTCGGATATCCCGGAGCAACCGACGAACCGAAAAGGTGCAGGGATGGCAGTGATTCACGCCCTGTGAAGCAGAACAGAGAAATCCCGATAGCTTTTAGCTACGTAGAGATTCAACTAAAATTCAAAGGATACAATGTCCGAAAAAACGAATAACCAGAGGATCAATTTTTCCGAGGTAAAGAACAGGATGCCTTATCCCGACTTCCTCGAGGTCCAGCTCAAATCATTCCAGGATTTTTTCCAGCTCGATACTACCGCCGAAAACCGTAAGGACGAGGGGTTGTATAAAGTTTTTATGGAGAATTTCCCCATCACCGACACCCGGAACAACTTCGTTCTGGAATTCATCGACTACTATATAGACCCTCCGAGGTACTCCATCGAGGAGTGTCTGGAAAGGGGCCTTACGTATAGTGTGCCGCTGAAGGCGAAACTGAAACTCTACTGTACCGACCAGGAGCATGAGGATTTCGACACGGTGGTACAGGATGTCTATTTCGGCACCATACCGTACATGACCCCGCGCGGGACATTTATAATCAACGGTGCGGAGAGGGTTATCGTTTCGCAGTTGCACCGCTCGCCCGGCGTCTTTTTCGGGCAGAGCCTACACACCAACGGTACGAAGCTCTACTCGAGCCGTATTATCCCCTTCAAAGGGTCGTGGATAGAGTTCGCGACGGACATCAACAACGTGATGTACGCCTATATCGACCGTAAGAAGAAACTCCCCGTAACCACGCTGCTGCGTGCCATAGGTTTCGAGAGCGACAGCCAGATACTGGAGATTTTCGACCTTGCGGACGAAATAAAGGTAACAAAAGCAAACCTGAAGAAGGTAGTAGGCCGTAAACTCGCGGCGAGGGTTCTCAAGACCTGGGTCGAGGACTTCGTGGACGAAGATACCGGCGAGGTGGTTTCCATCGAGCGCAACGAGGTTATCGTGGACCGCGAGACCGTGCTCGAGGAGCAACACATCGAAGAAATAATCGAAAGCGGAGCCAAGAGCATTCTCCTGCACAAGGAGAGCCAGAGCGGCACCGACTTTTCGATAGTATATAACACCCTCCAGAAGGACCCCTGCAACTCCGAGAAGGAGGCGGTGGTTTATGTTTACCGCCAGTTGCGTAACTCCGAGCCGCCCGACGAGGCCACGGCAAGGGACGTTATCGACAAGCTTTTCTTCTCCGACAAGCGTTACGACCTCGGGGAAGTGGGCCGGTTCCGTATCAACAAGAAGCTCGGTCTGGATATCGACAGGGATACCCGCATCCTAACCCGGGACGACATAATAGCCATTATCAAATACCTTATACAGCTTATCAACTCCAAGGCGGACGTGGACGATATCGACCACTTGTCGAACAGGCGGGTAAGGACCGTGGGCGAACAGCTTGCCAACCAGTTCAGTGTGGGTTTCGTCCGCATGGCCAGGACCATCCGCGAGCGGATGAACGTCCGCGACAATGAGGTGTTCACCCCGGTTGACCTGATAAACGCCAAAACGCTCTCGAGCGTTATAAACTCGTTCTTCGGGACAAACCAGCTATCGCAGTTCATGGATCAGACCAACCCGCTGGCCGAAATGACCCACAAACGCCGCCTGTCGGCCCTGGGTCCGGGCGGTCTGTCGAGGGAGAGGGCAGGTTTCGAGGTGCGTGACGTGCACTATACGCACTACGGTCGCCTTTGCCCCATCGAGACGCCGGAAGGCCCGAACATCGGTCTCATCTCGTCCCTGTGCGTCTATGCCAAGATAAGCGACATGGGTTTTATCGAAACTCCCTACCGCAAGGTGGTGGACGGAAAGGTGAACCTTAAGAACAACGAAATAATTTACCTCAGCGCCGAGGAGGAGGAGGGCCATATCATAGCACAGGCCAGCGCGCCGGTGAACGAGAAGGGCGAATTCCTCGAGTCGGACAAAATCAAAGCGAGGGCCGAGGCCGATTTTCCCACCGCTACGGCGAAGGAAATCAGCTATATGGACGTTGCGCCGAATCAGATAGCCTCCATCGCGGCAAGCCTTATCCCGTTCCTGGAGCACGACGACGCCAACCGCGCCCTGATGGGATCAAACATGATGCGTCAGGCGGTACCGCTGATTACAGCCGAATCGCCTATCGTAGGTACGGGTCTTGAAAAAGATATGATTCAGGACAGCCGTATCCAGATAGTTGCCGAAGGCGACGGGCAGTGCGTCTATGCCGATGCCCGGGAGATACATATAAAATACGACCTGACGGACGACGAGAAACTGGTTAGTTTCGACCCGGAGGTCACCGTATACAGGCTTCCGCTATACAGGAAGACCAACCAGAACACCTCCATCACCCTCAAACCGATAGTTACTGTCGGCCAGAAGGTGGTGAGGGGGCAGATACTGACGGAAGGTTACTCCACACAGGCGGGGGAACTTGCCATCGGCCGAAATCTGAAGGTGGCGTTCATGCCCTGGAAGGGTTACAACTTCGAGGATGCCATCGTGATTTCGGAGCGTATCGTGCGCGAGGATGTATTCACCTCGGTACACGTCGACGAATATATCATGGAGGTGCGCAACACCAAGCGTGGTGTCGAAGAGTTGACCTCGGATATCCCGAATGTGAGCGAGGACGCCACAAAGGACCTCGATGAGAACGGTATCATCCGCATCGGCGCCAACGTCAAGCCGGGCGATATCCTCATTGGTAAGATTACCCCGAAAGGGGAGAGTGACCCTTCGCCCGAGGAGAAACTGCTTCGCGCCATCTTCGGCGACAAGGCGAGCGACGTGAAGGACGCCTCGCTGAAGGCCCAGCCGTCGCTCTACGGCGTGGTTATCAAACGCGACCTCTTCTCGCGCGCCAGCAAGGACAACAAAAAGGGCAAACAGAACGAGAAACTCGTGCTGGAGAAGCTCGATATGGACTTTGTGCAGGAGGCCCAGCAGCTCAAGGAGTTGCTCGTGCAGAAACTGTGGACCCTGCTCAAGGACAAGACCACGGCAGGCATCACCGACTATTTCGGCGCCGAACTCTACCCGAAGGGTACGAAGTTCTCCCAGAAGATGCTGCTCGAAATCGACTACCACAACCTCAGCACCGACAAGTGGACCGAGGACGAGCGTATCAACAGACTTGTGGTCGCGGCTATCAATAATTACGTAATCAAGTTCAAGGAGAGCGACGCCCGCATCAAGCGCGAGAAATATAACATCACCAACGGGGACGAACTCCCGGCGGGTATCATACAGTTGGCCAAAGTCTACATCGCCAAGAAGCGTAAGCTGAAAGTGGGCGACAAGATGGCCGGGCGACACGGTAACAAGGGTATCGTAGCGAGGATAGTAAGGGATGAGGATATGCCTTTCCTCGAGGACGGCTCGATAGTGGATATCGTGCTGAACCCGCTGGGTGTACCTTCGCGTATGAACCTCGGGCAGATATACGAGACCGTGCTCGGATGGGCCGGTAAGGAGCTGGGGCTGAAATTCGCCACGCCTATCTTCGACGGGGCGACGCTGGACGAGATTAACCAGTACACCGAGAAGGCCGGGGTGCCCAAGAGCGGGCGCACCTACCTCTACGACGGGGGTACGGGCGAACGGTTCGACCAGCCGGCTACGGTGGGCGTTATCTACATGCTCAAACTCGGTCACATGATCGACGACAAGATGCATGCCCGTTCCATCGGTCCGTACTCGCTCATAACCCAGCAGCCGCTCGGGGGTAAGGCGCAGTTCGGGGGCCAGAGGTTCGGTGAAATGGAGGTATGGGCGCTCGAAGCCTTCGGCGCGGCCAATATCCTCCAGGAGATTCTCACCATCAAGTCGGACGACGTGATGGGCCGGGCGAAGGCTTACGAGGCCATCGTCAAGGGCGACAACCTCCCGCAGGCGGGTATTCCCGAATCGCTCAACGTGCTGCTGCACGAGCTTCGCGGGCTTGCCCTCAGCGTCAAACTCGAATAAGCGGGGTAACTTCCCGGTCGTTTGGCGGCGGCGGTGATAATCCCGGCGCCCGTCCGGTTCCCGGGAATTGACGCCCGGACGTCCGACACGTTTTAAGGATAAAAAACAACAAAAATATGTCATTCACAAAAGACACCAAGAGTACCCCCGGATTCGACAAGATATCCATCGGGCTGGCATCGCCTGAGGAGATACTTGCCGCGTCGAGCGGCGAGGTTCTGAAACCCGAAACGATAAACTACCGCACGTACAAACCCGAAAGGGACGGACTGTTCTGCGAGAGGATATTCGGGCCTGTAAAGGATTACGAATGCCACTGCGGTAAGTACAAACGTATCCGTTACAAGGGTATCGTCTGCGACCGCTGCGGTGTGGAGGTGACCGAAAAGAAGGTGCGCCGCGAAAGGACCGGGCATATATCGCTCGTGGTCCCGGTGGTGCATATATGGTATTTCCGTTCGCTTCCTTCCAAGATAGGTTACCTGTTGGGTGTACCGTCGAAGAAACTCGAAGCTATCGTCTATTACGAGCGCTATATCGTGATACAGTCGGGTGCGGCAGCCGCCAGCGGCGTGGCCGAACTGGACCTACTCACCGAGAAGGAGTATCTCGATATACTGGCCGCCTTGCCTAAGGGCAACCAGCAGTTGGAAGACAACGACCCGGAAAAATTCATCGCCCAGATGGGTGCGGAGGCAATTTATACTATGCTGGAAAAGGTGGATATGGATGCGCTGTCGTTCCAGCTCAGGCATAAGGCCAACACCGAGACTTCCCAGCAGCGTAAGGCCGAGGCCCTGAAAAGGCTCCATATCGTGGAGTCGTTCCGGGCGTCACGCGAGGTGAACAATCCGGAATGGATGGTGCTGAAGGTTATCCCGGTAATACCGCCCGAACTTAGGCCGCTGGTACCCCTCGACGGGGGAAGGTTCGCTACGTCGGACCTTAACGACCTCTACCGCAGGGTAATTATCCGTAACAACCGTCTGAAAAGGCTTATTGAGATAAAGGCCCCCGAGGTTATTCTGCGAAACGAAAAGCGTATGCTTCAGGAGGCGGTGGACTCGCTGTTCGATAACTCGCGCAAGAGCAACGCGGTCAAAACCGAAAGCAACCGCCCGCTGAAATCGCTCAGTGACAGCCTTAAAGGGAAGCAGGGTAGGTTCCGCCAGAACCTGCTCGGAAAGCGTGTTGACTACTCCGCCCGTTCGGTAATCGTCGTGGGTCCGGAACTTAAGATGCACGAAATGGGTATCCCGAAGGATATGGCGGCCGAGCTTTATAAACCGTTCATTATCCGAAAACTAATCGAGAGGGGTATTGTAAAGACCGTAAAATCGGCTAAGAAAATCATAGACTGCAAGGACCCGGTAATCTGGGATATTCTGGAGAACGTTATCAAAGGCCACCCGGTTCTTATGAACCGCGCCCCGACGCTTCACAGACTCAGTATACAGGCGTTCCAGCCCAAACTTATCGAGGGTAAGGCCATGCAGCTGCACCCGCTGGCGTGTACGGCGTTCAATGCCGACTTCGACGGCGACCAGATGGCAGTCCACCTTCCGCTGGGTAACGCCGCCATACTGGAGGCGCAGATACTCATGCTCGGGTCGCACAATATCCTGAACCCTGCCAACGGAGCGCCTATCACCGTACCTTCGCAGGACATGGTGCTCGGGCTGTACTATATTACCAAACAGCGCCCGAACGTAAAGGGAGAGGGCCTTGTTTTCTACGGTCCGGAGGAGGCAATTATCGCCTACAACGAAGGACGCGCGGCGCTTCATGCCAAAGTAAAGGTGGTGATAGACAATGTGCTCCAGAGCGACGGCACCATGAAGCGCGAGCTGTTGGAGACCACCATCGGCCGGGTGCTGTTCAATCAGGTGGTACCGGAGGAGGTCGGCTATATCAATACCCTGCTTACTAAAAAGTCGCTCCGTGATATTATTGGCCTTGTTATGAAGAAAGCCGGTACTGACAAGGCGGCCGAATTTCTCGACTCCATAAAGGAGCTCGGTTACGGGATGGCATTCAGAGGGGGCCTGTCGTTCAACCTCGATGCGGTTATCGTACCGGAAGAGAAACAGAAACTTATCAGCGAGGGTTACGAGCGGGTGGACGAGGTGCTGGACAGCTACAACGCCGGTCTTATCACCAACAACGAACGTTACAACCAGATTATCGACATCTGGACCAATATAAATACGAAACTCACCAAAACGGTGCTCGACCACCTCATCTCGGACCAGGACGGTTTCAACCCGGTTTATATGATGCTCGACTCCGGGGCCCGTGGTTCGAAGGAGCAGATACGCCAGCTCTCGGGTATGCGTGGTCTTATGGCCAAACCGCAGAAGAGCGGGGCCGACGGCGGGCAGGTTATCGAGAACCCGATTCTCTCCAACTTCAAGGAGGGCCTATCGGTACTCGAATACTTTATCTCGACCCACGGTGCCCGTAAGGGTCTTGCGGATACGGCCCTCAAAACGGCCGATGCGGGTTACCTTACCCGACGCCTCGTGGACGTCGCCAACGACGTTATAATCACCGAGCCGGACTGCGGAACCCTCCGCGGCCTGTCGGCCACGACCCTCAAGAGGAACGAGGATGTGGTGCAAACCCTCTACGAACGTATCCTCGGTCGTGTGGCCGTGCAGGATGTGGTCGACCCGCTGTCAGGCAAGATTTTGTGCGAGGCGGGCGACGAGATTACCGAAGAGATAGCGGAAGTTATCCAGAAATCACCGGTGGAGCAGGTGGAGATTCGGTCGGTGCTTACATGCGAAGCCCGCAAGGGTGTATGTGCTAAGTGCTACGGCCGTAACCTTGCCACGGGCCGGATGGTCCAGAGGGGCGAGGCCGTAGGCGTTATCGCCGCCCAGAGTATCGGCGAGCCGGGAACTCAGCTTACCCTGCGTACGTTCCACGTCGGCGGTGTGGCCGGCGGAGTGAGTGTAGACTCCAACATTATAGCCCGTTACGACGGTAAGCTGGAGATAGACGATCTTCGTGTGGTGGAGCATAAGAACGATGCCGGTAAGACGGTGAAGGTCGTTATCAGCCGCCTGTCGGAACTTCGCATCGTGGACGTAAACACCGGAATAACCCTCTATACCCACAATCTGCCGTACGGTTCGACACTCTACATGAACGACGGCGACATGGTTAAGAAGGGGGACTTCGTCTGCGAATGGGACCCCTACAATGCAGTCATCATTTCGGAATTCGAGGGTAAAATCTCTTTCGAAAACGTTATCGAAGGTGTCACATACCGCGAGGAGTTCGACGAAGTGACCGGTCTCCGCGAGAAGGTAATCACCGAATCGAGGGACAAGAGCCGTAACCCGGTTATCCGTATACTGGACAAAGCGGGCAACGAGCAGAAGCAGTACAACTTGCCTGTGGGCGCACACATCGTGGTTAAGGAGAACGCCACCGTGCATACGGGCGATACGCTTATAAAGATACCGCGGGCGGTCGGCAAGGCGGGCGACATTACCGGGGGTCTTCCCCGTGTCACCGAGCTGTTCGAAGCACGTAACCCGTCCAATCCGGCAATAGTATCGCAGATCGACGGCGAAATTTCGTTCGGTAAAATCAAACGCGGTAACCGTGAGATTATCGTGACGTCCAAGAGCGGCGAAGTACGCAAATACCTCGTGCCCCTCTCCCGGCAGATACTCGTACAGGAGAACGACTACGTTCGGGCCGGTATGCCCCTTTCGGACGGAGCCATCACCCCGAGCGACATACTGTTGATTCTCGGCCCCACGAAAGTACAGGAGTACATCGTGAACGAGGTTCAGGAGGTTTACCGCATGCAGGGCGTGAAGATAAACGACAAGCATTTCGAGGTTATCGTGCGCCAGATGATGAACAAGGTTCAGATACAGGACCCGGGGGATACCCGCTTCCTCGAAGAACAGGTTGTGGACAAGTGGGAATTTATGGACGTCAACGACGACCTTTACGACAAGGTGGTCGTTACCGACTCCGGCGATTCTCAGAACGTGCACCAGGGCGAGATAATCTCGGTGCGCAGGCTAAGGGATGAAAACTCTATGCTGCGCCGTAAGGACCTACGCTTGGTGGAGACGCGCGACGTTATCCCGGCGACCAGTACCCAGGTGCTCCAGGGGATTACACGCGCGGCGTTGCAGACCAGCAGCTTCATGTCTGCCGCATCGTTCCAGGAGACCACCAAGGTGCTGAACGAGGCGGCCATCAACGCGAAGGTCGACCCGCTTGCGAACCTGAAGGAGAACGTTATCTGCGGTCACAAGATTCCGGCCGGTACCGGTATCCGGGACTACGAAAACCTTCTGGTAGGTTCTCTCGACGAATACAACGCAATGGTCTCCAAATAAGAAGGTATTGCAACAGAGAAGGCGCCCCTGCAAAGGGGCGCCGTATGGGGGGTTTAACAACGGGGGGGGGTTGTGTTGGTCGACGTT
>JAJBVT010000066.1:0-78793 GCA_020859685.1 Rikenellaceae bacterium | reverse complement strand
CTCTCTGCTCACAACTGCCCCTGTCTCTATTTCAACTACCCACCACAACACCCCACCCCTACAAAACCATTCCCTCCCCCCCCCCCCCCCCCCCCCCCCCCCCCGCCCCCCCTTCTCTGTGGTTAACCATCGTGGCGGGTTAGATATGGGCCACTTAAAAGCCCGGATGCAACGTATAGGCTTCGGGCGGCATCTGCTATAAAACCCTTCCGGTTTACGAAGCCGGATTCAACATAACCCTATATATGAAATTTAGAATTGGGGCGGTGGCCGGATGGCTCCTGCCCGGTACTGCGTGGGAAAGGAGAAGCACGCTCGTTTTCTTGGGCGTAGTCTGGTTCAAATTCCTGCTGTTCGATTTAATCTGGTGTTCGGCCACCACATTCACCGCTTTCTCCACAGCGGAGTTGTGGTTGTGGTCTCTCTTGGTCTCTGCGGTTCTCATTATACCGTATGTATTTACGCGTTCACGGGCCGTTATGCTCGTCACCCTGGTAGCGGTGGATATCCTGCTGGTGGCCAATCTTCTCTATTTCCGAACCTATGGATCGGCCATCCCTTTATATAGCTACGGGTTAGCGTCAAATCTCACGGATTTTCGGGAAAGTGTCTATGCATCCTTCAGGTGGGCCGACACGCTTTTCTTCCTCTCGACGGTCGCTGCGGGATGGTATATGCTGCGAATACGACGACACGGGGATGCTAGTTGCACCGGAGGTGGTACCGTCTCCTTGCGCTATCTTATTTTACCCGGGAGTCTGCTTGTATTATGCGGTGGACTTCTCATTCCCAAAGGTGGATTCGGGAATGCCTACCGCTCTCTCCAAAGCGCGAACAAGCACTCGTGCGACACGCCGATGTATACCGTTATAGGAAGCATATTGTACGATTTTATGGAGGAAAGGGCGGAATATACCCCCGAAATCGGCGTATATATCTCTCAGTGGATCTCGGAACACCCTGTGGACCGTGGTTTAAGCGGCATACAGGCGCGGGAGAACTGTATAATACTTCTTCTGGAGTCGTTCGAGAGTTGGGTAATAGGACTGGAAGTCGAAGGTAAGGAGATAACGCCCAACCTGAACCGCCTGCTGTCGGATACTGCCGTATACTTCGCTCCGCATGTTCTGTCGCAGGTGAAGGGAGGACGCTCGATAGACGCTCAACTTATGGTAAACACGGGCCTTCTTCCCATCCGCAGCGGAACTTACAGTACGCAGTACCCGGGTAACGAATATCCGTCGCTCGTAAAGGCTTTCCGGGAGAAATTTCCCGCTGCACGGACCTCGGTACTGTCCATCGACAAACATATAGTATGGAATCAGGGCCTCGTGGCCCGTGCCTTCGGATACGACCGTCTGCTCGACAGGGCTTCTTTCGTACAGGAAGACCGTATCGGTCCCCGGAAGAAGACGGGTGATGTGCCGTTCCTCAGACAGTGCGCGGAGAAGATAGTGGACGGCGAGGTATGGGACCGGGAGGGTAACAACTTTGTTCAGATTGTCACCTACTCGGGTCACTCGCCGTTCAGGATTCCCGAGGAACTGGCCTATATTTCGCTCGAAGGAGATATGCCCGGGATTATGAGGGATTATATGACGATGGCCAATTACACCGACCACGCCGTCGGTCTCTTTCTCGATATGCTGGATAAGGCGGGGATACTCGACCATACCACGGTGGTTATTACGGGTGACCATGAGGGGCTGGCCGATAACCGCCCGTCACTTGTGGACTCTCCGGCGGGCAGAGGGATTGTATCGCCCTTCCGGTTCACTCCGCTGGTCATTCTAAACTCCCCGGTGGAGGGCCGTTATGACCCGGTGATGGGGCAGATAGATATTTATCCGACCCTGCTCGATCTAATGGGTTTGGACAACTATCGGTGGCGCGGTCTAGGCACCTCCGTTTATGACCCCACCCACGACGGTGCTGCGTGCTCACCGCAAATGCAGATTATCGGTAATACGGACGGCTTGACCACCAGGCGGCAGGACCGACTTCGCGAAGCCTGGGAGATATCCGACCTGATTATCTGCTACGACTATTTCTCGAGAATCGAATAGCGTTTAACTGTCGCTGCTTAATACAACAAGAGGGGTTACCGTCGGTAACCCCTCTTGTTTGGTTGTCACGGAATAAGGAGGGACAGCCCCGGTCAAAAGTTTACATCCTCCCGGGAACCTCGATGCCGAGCAGGGCCATCGTCCGCATAATTATGTCGGCCACCTCGGCGGCAAGTTTCAGCCGGAACGTACGCAGGCTTTCTTCCTCCTCCCGCAGGATTGGCATATCGTGGTAGAACCCGTTGAACAGTTTGGCCAGTTCATAGGCGTATTGTGCGATGAGGGCTGGCGAATAGTTTTCACCGGCCGACCGGACCGTCGCCGGAAGGTCGGCAAGGTGCTTTATCAGTTCCACCTCGGATTTGCTTAATTCGACCTCGGGAATAGTGGCCTCACGGTAATTCAATCCCTGTTCTGCGGCTTTGCGGAGTATGGACTTTATACGTGCATGGGTGTACTGGATAAAGGGACCCGTATTACCGTTGAAATCGATGGATTCCCGCGGGTCGAATAGCATGGTTTTACGCGGATCGACTTTAAGCAGGAAATATTTAAGCGCTCCCATACCCACCATACGGCTCACTGCGGCCGCTTCCTCTTCTGAACAGCCGTCGAGTTTGCCCAGCTCGTCCGACATTTCGCGGGCGGTACCGACCATGTCCGCTATAAGGTCGTCGGCATCTACCACCGTGCCTTCGCGCGATTTCATCTTTCCCTCCGGCAGCTCCACCATTCCGTACGAGAGGTGGTAGATGGTATCCGACCAGTCGTATCCGAGTTTTTTAAGGATAAGTTTCAGGACCTGGAAGTGGTAATTCTGCTCGTTACCCACGACGTAGACAAGGCTGTCGAATCGGTAATCTTTGTGGCGTTCGAGGGCCGTGCCGAGGTCCTGCGTCATGTAAACCGATGTGCCGTCGCTACGCAGGAGCAGTTTCTCATCCAGCCCGTCCGGGGTAAGGTCTATCCACACGGAGCCGTCCGGGCGGCGGTAGAAGACTCCACGGTCCAGCCCGTCCTCTACGAGGTTCTTGCCAAGCAGGTAGGTGTCCGATTCGTAGTAGATTTTATCGAAACCGACTCCGAGTGCTTTGTAGGTTTCATCGAACCCCTCGTAAACCCAGCCGTTCATTTTCTCCCAGAGGGCGATTGTTTCCGCATCGCGGGCTTCCCAGCGGCGGAGCATCTCCTGCGCCTCTTTGATGGAGGGAGCCTGTTGCTTGGCCTCCTCCTCGTCCATCCCCCCGGCTACGAGTTCGGCGATTTCCGCCTTGTAATGCTTGTCGAACTCCACATAGTATTTTCCCACGAGGTGGTCGCCCTTCATCCCGCTCGACTGAGGTGACTCTCCGCTGCCATACTTCTGCCACGCGAGCATACTCTTGCAGATATGGATACCCCGGTCGTTTACAAGGTTTACCTTTATTACATTGTGGCCGTTCGCCCCGAGTATCTGCGACACGGAGTATCCCAGCAGGTTGTTGCGAATATGGCCGAGGTGGAGGGGTTTATTTGTGTTCGGTGAGGAATACTCGACCATATAGGTCTTCCCGCTCGCAGGTGCAAACCCGTATCCGGGCTGCCGTTCCATTTCGGTGAACCGTTCCTGCCAGAATGAATCCGACAGCGAAAGGTTCAGAAACCCTTTTATAACATTGTAACCCTTGAATATGGGATATCTCCCGGTCAGGGCCTCGCCTATTTCGGCCGCTGTGGCTTCAGGGGCTTTCCGGCTTGCCTTCAGCAGGGGGAAGACGACAAGAGTATAATCCCCTTGGAATTCCCTGCGGGTTTTCTGAATTTGTACTGCGGATTGTGCGACCTGGCCGTAAAGCTCCGTTACGGTTTCCAGCGCCCGTTGCTGTATTATATCCTCTATATCCATAGCGGTAAGTGTCGATTAAAGTGACTTCAAAGATAGCGTTAAACCGTCTAATTGCATAAATTCTGCCCGACAAAACACGTCCGTGTCAAGCACGGAGTCCGGCCGGATGGCCGGAAGGGAGGGACGCGGATGGTATTACGGGGTATATTCGCTATTTTTGTACCTCTTAAAATTAGCCAGATGAAAATTGCCGGTCTCGACCTCGGTGAAAAACCGCTGCTGCTCGCACCAATGGAGGATGTGACCGATCCCTCATTCCGGTACATGTGCAAAGAGTTCGGTGCGGACATGGTCTACACCGAGTTTATCTCGTCGGACGGGCTTATCCGCGATGCGGCTAAATCTCTCGCCAAACTGAATTTATCCGACTCCGAACGGCCCGTGGGGATACAGCTATACGGTCACTTAATTGAGCCGATGGTCGAGGCAGCCCGTGTGGCAGAGACCGCCCGCCCGGACGTAATCGATATTAATTTCGGATGCCCGGTCAAAAAGATAGCCAACCGCGGGGCCGGAAGCGGCATGATGAGAGACGTCCCGCTGATGGTGGAGATGACCCGCAGGATAGTCCGGGCCGTAAGCACACCGGTGACGGTCAAGACACGTCTCGGGTGGGGTGAGGAGAATAAAAATATTCACGACATCGCTTTGAGGCTGCAGGATGTAGGCATTGCAGCCCTTACAATCCACGGTCGGACCCGAGCGCAGATGTATAAGGGCGAAGCCGATTGGACCCTTATCGGGGAGATAAAGAATGACCCGGCCATCCGGATACCCGTAATCGGCAACGGCGACATAGATTCCCCACAGCGGGCGGCCGAGGCGTTCGACAAATACGGTGTCGACGGGGTAATGGTTGGGAGGGCCACATACGGCCGCCCGTGGATATTCCGCGAGATAAGTCATTACCTTACGACGGGGGAGATACTTCCACAGCCGTCGGTCGCCGAACGGGTAGGAATAGCCAAAAGGCACCTGCTCAAATCGGTTGAAGTTAAGGGGGAAAAGGTGGGTGTTCTGGAGATGCGCCGCCATTTTTCCAACTATTTCAAGGGCCTGACCAATTTCAAAGAGACCCGTTATAAACTTGTAACCCTTAACGATATTCCGGACCTGCTGTCTACCCTCGATTACATTGCCGAACAGTGGGGAGGATACGATACGGGTGCAATCGTACCGCCGCCGTTGTCTAACGGAATCTGATTTATCCGGCGCTGTTCGATCAGGACTTGGGGAGATATATGATTTGACCTTCGGCCTGGACGGTACAGGGTGCACTAAAGGAGGTGGACAGGGAGGTGGATTGGAGAACTGCGAGCAATTCCGGTGGAATATTTTTTTCCGCAGGTGGTGCTGGGGACTTCGACCCCGACGGGGACACAGCTTTAAGGCGAAAGATATCGGTCGGTTACGGTTCCGTTATAATAACTCTGAGACGGACTTCTTCGTTAGTGATGTTGTCCACAACACTTACCGACGTTTCTCCTGCATTAAGGCCGGTAAGAATAAGTTTTCCCGAGGATTTTTTACCGGTCTTACTATAACCGGCCAGTACAACCGATTCGTCCTCGGTGTATATGGAATAATTACCGTTACCGGATTCGATATCGATCTCTTTGTTACTGCCTGCCTCTACCGTATATACCGGATCGGAGAATGAAAGGGAAACTTCATCGTTCTTCGAACAGGCCGAAAGAAAAAATACCGGAATCAGGCAAACGGCTAAAAATGAAATCGCTATAACGGTGTAAACTTTCTTCATGGTGCGTGGTTGTAATCTTGGTTAAAGGTAAGATGCATAACCCGCCCGGAACGATGCATCGAAAAGGGAATAATTTAGTAAAAAGTTGCATATTCCGGCCTTAACAGAACGGCCTCCCCATTGGGGAGGCCGTTCTTCATACAGTTTTTCCGGTCGGTTCGACCGTAACGGATATTATTCTTCCGTGTTCGTATAATCCATCGACGCGTAACGCTTATAGGAGTTGTATCTCCATTTGGCGTTCTCTTCAGCGGCTTGGAACAGCTCTTCTGCTTCGTCAGGGAAGGATTTCAGAAGTGATGTGTAACGCACCTCCTTCATGAGGAACGGCCGGAACTTGCTCCAGTCGGGCTCCTTAGAGTCGAGCGAGAAGGGGTTTTTGCCGGTACCTTCCAGTGAGGGGTTGTACCTCCACAGATGCCAGTAACCCGACTCCACGGCCTGTTTGCCGATGGTCTGGGTGCGGGTCATACCGCCCTTTATGCCGTGGTTGATACATGGCGAGTAGGCTATCACCAGCGATGGGCCCGGGTAGGCCTCCGCCTCCTTCATGGCGTTGAACATCTGGGACTGGTTCGACCCGATTGCCACCTGTGCAACATAGACGTAACCGTATGTCATGGCGATAACGCCGAGGTCTTTCTTGCGGATACGTTTACCCGAGGAGGCGAATTTGGCTACCGCACCCACCGGTGTCGATTTGGAAGACTGGCCACCGGTATTGGAATACACCTCAGTGTCGACCACCAGAATATTTACATCCGCACCCGATGCCAGTACGTGGTCGAGGCCACCGTAACCGATATCGTAAGCCCAGCCGTCACCACCGATTATCCACTGCGATTTCTTCACGAAGTGGTCCTTCATCGAGAGCAGGTCCCGGCAGGTGTCGCAGTCGCATGCCTGGAGCAGCGGGATGAGTTTCTCGCTCGCGGCTGCGCTCGACGCGGCTTCATGGCGCCCGTCTATCCACTCCTGCATAGCGGCCTTGAGTTCGGGAGTACAGCAGGGGCAGTCGGCTATGGCGTTGCGCATCTTCTCTTCCACCGTATCGCGTAGTTTCTCGGTACCTATGTGCATACCGAAACCGAACTCTGCATTGTCTTCGAACAACGAGTTGGCCCATGCCGGACCGCGGCCGTTCCTGTCGATGCAGTAGGGCGTAGATGGGGCCGAGCCGCTGTATATGGAGGTACATCCGGTGGCGTTGGCTACCATCATACGGTCGCCGAAGAGCTGCGTGAGCGTCTTGATATAGGGCGTTTCGCCGCAACCGGCGCAGGCGCCGGAGAACTCGAACAGCGGCTGGGCGAACTGACTGCCCTTGACGGTCTTGCTTTTGTCGATAACCTGGTCGCGGTAGCCGACGTTTTTATGCAGGTCGTCGTAGATGGGCTGCTGGCACATCTGGCTGTCTATCGGCTCCATCACGAGGGCCTTCTCCTTGGCCGGGCAAACGTCCGCACAGTTTGAGCAACCCGTACAGTCGAGCGGAGTTACCTGTATGCGGAATCGGTATTCCTTGGTCGGACCGAGGCCCTGAAGCGTCTCGATATTGCGTTCGGCCGCTTCCTGCTCTGTCAGCAGGAACGGACGGATAGAGGCGTGCGGGCAGACGTAAGAACACTGGTTACACTGTATACAGTTCTCCGGTATCCACTTGGGAACGTTCACGGCTATGCCGCGCTTCTCGTAAGCCGCCGTACCGTTGTCCCACGTACCGTCTTCGCGGCCCGTGAATACGCTTACCGGAAGCTGGTCGCCTTTGAGGGCGTTTATCGGCTCCACGACTTTGGTGATAAATTCAGGCTTGCCACCGCATTCGGCCACGGCCGGTGCATCGGTTATACAGTCGATAGTCGCCCACTCTGCCGGCACTTCGACCTTTACCACCTTCTGCCCGCCGAGGTCGACAGCAGCGTAGTTCATATTTACTATATCCTCACCCTTGATGCCGTAGGATTTGAGGATGGCTTTTTTCATGTGTTCGACCGCCGTTTCGTACGGAATCACGTTCGCTATCTTGAAGAAAGCCGACTGCATGATGGTGTTGGTACGGCTTCCGAGACCTATCTCCGCCGCAATGGCGGTCGCGTTGATTATATAGAAATTTATCTTCTTCTCGGCAAGTTCCCGTTTCATCTTGCCTGGGAGCGACGCTTTGGTCGTCTCTGCATCGTGCACACTGTTCAGCAGGAACGATCCGCCCGTCTTGATACCCTTCAGCACATCGTACTTGTCGACGTACGACGGTACGTGACAGGCCACGAAATCAGGCGTGGTTACGAGGTAGGGCGAGGTGATAGGGCAGTCGCCGAAGCGCAGGTGAGACGAGGTGTACCCGCCCGACTTCTTGGAGTCGTATGAGAAATAAGCTTGGCAATATTTGTCGGTGGTCTCACCGATAATCTTAATGGAGTTCTTGTTGGCACCCACGGTACCGTCGGCACCCAGCCCGAAGAAAAGCCCTTCGAATGTTCCCGGCTTAGCCAGCGAAATCTCTTCGCCCACAGGGAGCGACTTGCTGGTAACATCGTCTTCGATACCTACCGTGAAATCTTTTTTGGGCTCGGCCGCTGCGAGGTTCTCGTAAACGGCCAGTATCTGTGCCGGGGTGGTATCCTTCGACGAGAGACCGTATATACCGCCTATTACCATCGGGGCGTTCTCCTTGCCGTAGAACATATCGCGCACGTCGAGGTAGAGCGGTTGACCTGATGCTCCCGGTTCCTTCGTGCGGTCGAGCACGCATACCCTTTTCACGCTTGCCGGTACTGCTTCGAAGAAATATCTCTCCGAGAACGGACGGTAGAGGTGAACGGTGATAAGGCCGGTTTTCTGTCCCTGCGCATTGAGGTAATCTATCGTCTCTTTTATGGTTTCCGTTACCGAACCCATGGCGACAATCACGTTCTCCGCATCCGGGGCGCCGTAATAGGTGAACGGGCGGTATTTGCGGCCGGTTATGCCGCTTATCTTGTCCATCATGTCGGCAACCATATCCGGAAGCACATCGTAGAAACGGTTCGAGGCCTCGCGCGACTGGAAGTAGATATCCGGGTTTTGTGCCGTACCCCTCGTTACCGGATGGTTGGGGTTCAGGGCGCGGTTGCGGAACGCCGCGAGGGCGTCCCGGTCGAGAAGGCCTGCGATGGTATCCTGATCCATCACCTCCACCTTCTGTATCTCATGCGAGGTACGGAAACCGTCGAAGAAGTGCAGGAACGGCACGCGCGACTTGATAGCCATAAGGTGGGCTATCCCGGCAAGGTCCATAACTTCCTGTACACTGCTGGTAGCCAGCATTGCGAACCCGGTCTGGCGTGTGGCCATAACGTCCTGATGGTCTCCGAAAATCGAAAGAGCCTGCGCGGCAAGCGCCCGCGCAGACACATGCAGAACACCCGGCAACAGTTCCCCGGCTATCTTATACATATTGGGGACCATAAGCAGCAGGCCCTGCGAAGCTGTGAATGTCGTACTGAGCGCTCCGGCCTGCAACGAGCCGTGCAGCGCCCCGGCTGCCCCTGCCTCGGATTGCATCTCTACGACCTGTACGGTCTCCCCGAAAATATTTTTCCGGCCCGCGGCCGCCCACTCGTCCACGAGTTCCGCCATGGTGGAGGACGGTGTGATGGGGTAGATAGCCGCGACTTCGCTGAACATATAAGCGATATGGGCGGCGGCATAGTTCCCGTCACAGGTTATGAATTTTTTGTCTGCCATTTGATGTTGTTGTATATTAGTTAGTTTGATGCGGTTGTGGGTTTTCGTTGATAACTTGCAAATATACTCTAAAATTAGATACCCGCCTAAAAAACGGTTTGTTAGTTTTTTCACACGAAAACCTGTCCGGTAATGCGGCCTAATTTGCATTCTCACTATGGTTCCTGCCATACCACCACCATTCCGGGAAGGGGATCAGCAGGGAGAAAACGGAGGTTCTCCACGTCTATCGGGAACCACTTTACGATGGCGTCCTTTTTGGGGTCGTAGCATATAAGGGCGGAATGGTAAAATTCCCGACCGCCGATTCATAACGGACGTCCTCGTGAATATATTCGTAATGGGATTTCCTGTCTATATAGAGTTCGTCCATTACCTCGAACGGCCTCTGGCCGGGTATTATTTTACGGGTCAGGAAAATATGTAAATATTTAGCGTCCCTCGGCCTCGGACGGTCGGTAGACACAAAAGTCAGGCATATTCCCGAATCCGATATTTCCGGGAATTCTTCGAGCTCGTCGTCCCATTTACCGGGCCGGTAGTCCCGCATCAGCAGGACATCGCCCACATATTCTTCGAAACCCATCTCGGAGTCGTCCGCGAAAGTTTTGCCGACCGGATTTGCCGGACGGCCTGTTTCTGAGCCGTATAGGATTTGAGCTCCGGCCGGTCGGATGAAACCTGTGGTTAATGGTATAATATTAATACGCATACGCTAGGATTAAGAAGATGTAAAGTTACTACAAGCCGAGTATATTCCCGCAGTTTTAAACCCTGGCCGGGAAATATTATATTTGCGGTGCGGATGGGGAATCTATCCGCGGATTGACGAAAATGAAATACTTCGGCCGGATAACGCTCTACTTTATTATATTTTTCGCCGTGGCATCGGTCGGATGCGTCGCGGTGTTCCGCTACATACCGGTCACTGTCACACCGTTTAAAGCGGTACAATCGCTCAGTGCGGGCAGGACCGGGGTCGACTCGAAGTGGGTTCCGCTAACCAGCATATCACCCTACCTCCAGAAGGCCGTCATAGCCACCGAGGACAATAATTTTCTCACACACCGCGGCTTCGATATGGACGCTATTCGTACCGCCATGCAGGAGCGGAAGGAAGGGCGCCGTAAACGGGGGGCCAGTACCATCAGCCAGCAGACCGCTAAGAACGTGTTCTGCACCCCTTCCGGGACGTGGTTACGGAAAGGCATCGAGAGTTATTTTACCGTACTTATCGAATTTATGTGGGGTAAAGAGCGGATTATGGAGGTATACCTTAACATTATAGAAGTAGCCCCCGGTGTTTACGGGGCAGAGTCGGCCGCGGAGCGTTTTTTCGGTAAACCGGCTTCGGGGCTGAATCGGAACGAGGCCGCACTGATAGCGACCGTGCTTCCGTCCCCGTCCCGGATGAACCTTGCCGCTCCTTCGTCCTATATGCAACGAAGGTCGTCGCAGGTGGTCTCGCTTATGAATAAGCTCCCCGACCCGGATTATTCTCTTGTGTACTGACATGCCGGGCCGGTGTGGCATCCATATTGTTCCAAAGCAGAGAGTGCTGATTACCGTGGACCGCGGTAGCTGTTGTACTGTTAATATCATCCCACCGGATGGTGTCACGGTGCTATCCCGGTCGGACCGGTTGTTATTCGGAAATCGTTTTAACGGCTACGCCCCGCTTTTTTATTACCTTTACCCGCCGATGACCGTTTTTAATTTCAGGTCTTCCGTTATGAAAAAAATAACCAGTGATTGAATATAAACAGAGAATACTGCCTAACGGCCTTACCGTCCTTGCCCACAGGGACCGGGCTTCCGCAATGGCTGCGGTGAACATCATATACCGGGTAGGGGCGCGTAACGAGAACCCGTCCCGGACGGGGTTCGCACACCTGTTCGAGCACCTGATGTTCCGCGGCACCCGTAATATTCCGGATTTCGATCTCCCCCTGCAGATGGCCTGCGGTGAGAACAACGCATTTACCAATAACGACTATACCGACTATTATATTACCCTGCCCAAGGACAATCTGGAGATAGCCCTTTGGTTGGAGTCGGACCGGATGACAGGTCTCGATATCAGCCCCGATGCGCTTGAAGCAGAGAAGCGGGTAGTGATTGAGGAGTACAACCAGCGCTATCTGAACCAGCCCTACGGCGACCATTGGCTACTGCTGCGCGATATGGCATATAAAGTTCACCCTTACCGGTGGGCCACCATTGGTCTCACGCCCGACCATATCGCCGACGCTACGCTCGACGAAGTTAAGGCGTTCTACAAGAAATATTACAGCCCGTCCAATGCGATACTCTCTATTGTGGCCGATATTCCGGAAGAGGAGGCGCTCGGACTGGCCGAAAAATGGTTCGGAGAAGTTACGGGCGAGTCGGCACCGCACGATGCGTTCCCGGCCGAACCGGAGCAGACCGAAGCCCGCCGTATGGAGTGTATGAAGGACGTTCCTGCGGTCGCAATTACCATCGCCTTCAAAATGGGCGGACGGCTCAGCCGACAGCACTACCTTTGCGACCTGATGTCGGACCTGCTGGCCGGTGGAAGTTCCTCACGGTTGAACCACTTCCTTGTCAAGGAAAAAAAGATGTTTTCGTCGGTGAACGCCTACATTTCGAACGACCTCGACCCGGGGCTGTTCATCATGACCGGCCACCTGCTGCCGGGATTCCGCATCGAGGACGGGGAGAAGGCTATGTGGGAGGAGCTCGAAAAATTAAAGAACGAAGAGATAACCGATTATGAGCTGGAGAAGGTGAAAAACAAATTCGAGGCGGGAACGATATTCGGGGAAATAAACGTAATGAATAAGGCCATGAACCTCGGCTACTACAATATGCTGGGCGATATGTCGCTCCTGAACGGCGAAGTGGCCCTGTTCCGGTCCATTACGGCGGAAGAGGTAGCCCGGACGGCCGCCGAGGTGTTTGTGCCGGAGCGGAGTTCGACACTGGTGTACGTACCGGAGAAAATGATAAGGGATGCAGATGGAAAATAACGGTACGATGGTCCGGATGCCTGACATAAAGGTCCCCGACACTCTTAAAACCCGCCTGCCGGAAGTTACTCAGGCTGCCAACGGTATTAAGATATACGCGCTCGATATTCCCGACCAGCCCGTTATCAGGGTCAGTTTTATATTCCGCGCAGGAAGTTCGATGCAGGACAAACCCTTTTCGGCCTCGGCCACAGCCAATATGCTGGCCGAGGGTAGCCGCCTCCACGACGCGAGGCACATCGCCGAGCGGCTCGACTATTTCGGTTCGTATTTCGACGTTACGACAGACCGGGATTACGCGGTGGTGACCTTCGCATCCCTGTCGCGGTTCTTCGGCAAGACGCTCGAAGTAGCCCGGGAGATTCTGGCTATGCCCGCCTTTCCGGAGTCGGAGGTGTCGGTCTATGCAAACAAACATTGCCAGCGTCTCGGGCTGGAGCGGCAAAAGGTGTCGTTCCGCGCAAGGGAGATATTCGCAAAGGCCCTTTTCGGTTCGAAGCACCCGTACGGGGTCTCCTACTCGGAATACCGCTATAATGATCTGACAAGAGCGATACTGGAGGATTTTTACGCCCGTCATTATGTTTCGGGGAATTGCTTTGTAGTGGCCAGTGGCCGGGTAGGGCAGGAGGAGAGAGCCCTATTGGAAGAATTTGCCGGATACCTTCCGGCAGGAGAGGCCCCTGTGCCGCCTGTATTCCCGAAGGCGGTATCCGAGAGTTTCGAGTTCGAAGGCCACCACGGCGCGCTCCAGTCGGCCCTCAGGATAGGCCGCCTGTTCCACCCACGTACCCATCCCGACTTTATTCCGATGCAGGTTGTAACGGCTATCCTGGGCGGCTATTTCGGTTCGCGCCTGGTGAGTAACCTTCGCGAGGAGAGGGGATATACCTACGGGGTGTTCGCCGGGATGGTCAATATGGAATACGAGGGCTATATAGCCATCGCGACCGAAGTGGCGAAGAACGCCACGGTAGACTCGGTGGCCCAGATTTATCTCGAGATGGAGCGGCTCGCCACACAGCGGGTACCGGAGGAAGAGCTTCAGATAGTTAAGAATATAATGACCGGGGAGGTTATGCGGATACTCGACGGACCGTTCGGAATCGCGGACGTAACTATCGAAAATATCCAGAACGGGACGGACAACACCTACCTCGAACGGTTCCTGAACGAGGTCAAGGCCATGACTCCGGAGAGCGTTCTGGCGACCGCGGCCAAATACCTCGACCCGAAACAGTTTACTACCGTGGTTGTGGGCGACCACTCGCTGGAGAAATATTTCGCCGGGTAAATAGCGGACCCTTGCAGGGTCTTGGCATTGTGCCCCATCTCGGATTCCGGTACGGAAGGCCCCGCCGGTATCGTGGCTTACAAAAACAGAGCGGTATGAATCTTCTATACCTCGCCTATCTTGGCAATGTGCAGTACTACTCCAAACTGTGCTGTTCGGAATGTAGTATCGATATTTACGAGAATTATGTAAAGCAGAGTTATCGCAACCGCTGCGAGATAATGACCGCAGGCGGCAGAACCGCCTTGACGGTGAATGTCGTAAAGCCGGGGAATTTCAGCCGCACTCCCCTGCGTGACGTGCGGATAGACAACTCCAAACGGTGGCAGCATATCCACTGGCAGGCAATTGTCTCCTCCTACGCCAATTCGCCCTATTTCGACTATTACGCACACCTTTTCGAGCCGTTCTACCGTAAAGAGTACGTATACCTCTACGACCTTAACCGCGGACTGATGGAGACCGTCATCGGGATTCTCGGAAGCACCCGTCGCCCGGTATTCAGCGACCGCTATATCGACTTGCGGATGGAAACCGGAGATGCCGGGAAATACACCGATTACCGCTCCGCCATCTCCCCGAAGGCCCGGCTGAAGCGGGAGGATACCCGGTTCGTACCGGAGCCCTACTGGCAAGTCTTCTCGGACCGGTTCCCATTCGAGGAAAACCTTTCCGTTATCGACCTCCTTTTCTGCGAGGGTCCCGCTGCGGGGGATATTATACGCCGTTCGTACAGGGACGTACCCTGAAACCACTCGGGCCGCCCACCCCTCCGCCCATCCCTCCGCCCGTCCGTCGATAAAGCCCGTCGATATATCCTGTATGGCATCCGTCTTGCATTCGTAATACGGTTAAAACAAATATTAAGAAGATGATGCATTGTAATTGTTGCAGGAAAGAGAAAAAGAAGGAGATCGCTATTGCAGCAGCCGTCGGCGGGGGTATTCTTGCCGCCGTGTTGGGGGTTTTCCTGGTTAAGAAATTTAAGCGGACCATTCCCAAAGGGGTGCGGGCCGTAAGCCCGTTCGAACTGTCGAGGTTTCTGGGCAAGTGGTATGAAATCGCCCGCTTCGACTACAAGTATGAAAAGAAACTGGATTATGTTACGGCCGAGTACACCCTTAACGAAGACGGTTCGGTAAAGGTGGTCAACCGCGGCTACAATACCGAAAAAGGAGAGTGGGAAGAGGCCGAAGGCAAGGCTAAATTTGTTGACGATACCCATGAAGGTAAGATGAAGGTCTCATTCTTCGGTCCGTTCTATTCAGGCTACAATGTTATAAGTATAGACCCGGATTACCGGTTCGCGCTGATAGCCGGTGAGAACAGGGATTACCTGTGGCTGCTTTCGCGGGAGAAATTCATGCCCGACGACGTACGTAAAAAGTACCTTAAGCTGGCCTGCAAGCTGGGTTACGATATCCACGACCTTGTATGGACCCAGCAGTAATGTAACCTTTCGGCCCGGCCGGTTTCGAATAATAATGCCCGCGCAGTTCAGCGCGGGCATTATTTTGTGTGTAACTCGAAGATTCGGTCTTAATCTTTGAGTGCCTCCACCACCTGACCTATTATGGCAGGTATTGAATTCTCGGTCCGGGCGGTGTAGAAGTTGCCGTCCACTTCCGCCGGTGTGTCGGTAGCCTCACCTTTGGAGATGGCTCCTTTGGCAAGCGGGTGCACAGCCAGCTTACGGCCCTCCGAGACCCCGGCCATCTCGTACATCAGCGCCGCGGCGCAGTGACCGACCATGATTTTACTTGCTTTGGCGAATGCACCTATAACGGAGAGCATATCCCGGTTGTACTGTTTGTCGGCATTATTACTGAATACCGGAATTGCGTCGCCGCATGCGAATACCAGCGCGTCGTAATCGTTCTCTTTGCCCACGAGATTGGCGACCGTGTCGTCCGCCTTCAGGGCGATGCCGGAGTTGGTCGATATATCGGTCGTTTCGGCAACCGCGAACACACGGTAACCGATACCGTTCTCATAAAACGCTTCGAGGTACTGGAACAGCCCGGAGCCGTTTACCGGGTTCAATGCTAAAACCGCTGCTTTCTTTGCCATGACTTTGAATTTGAGGTTAACGATATTGTTACTTTAGGTAAGTTTGTTACTTTTGTATAGCAAACATAAGTACTATTTGCGAACCCCACAAGAACGCACCTGCGGATAATATACTAACAGCGATGTAACTATCGCTGTAAAACAGAGGTTTATGGAAGGAGAAAATTTCCGCTTTTTTCTACCTCCCGGTGGTTCCGGGATTTGCCCGGTGAGGAACGTGCTCGACCGGTTCGGCGATAAATGGTCTTTGCTGGTGCTTTCGACCCTGTATGCCAACGGCAGATTGAGGTTCAGTGCGATTCACCGCACCATCGGCGACATTTCGCACCGGATGCTATCGGTTACCTTGCGCTCGCTCGAAACGGACGGACTGGTAAGCCGCGAGGTATTCAGTGAAGTGCCGCCGCGGGTTGAATACTGTCTCACACCGAAAGGCGAAAGCCTTATGCCGCATGTAAACGGTCTGGTGGGCTGGGCCCTGGAAAACATGCCGGGGGATTGCGGAGCGGTTATTGCGTCGGGTATAATAAAGCAACGGGATGAATAAGATAATAATAGTTGTTGCGGCCGCGGCTACTCTAGCGGGCTGCCTGAGTAACCGGAGGGCGGACACCTCCGATCTACCCCCCACTGAAGACCAACTTCTGGAGCGGGATGTAACCGAGGTTCACGAGTACGATATTTATAAGACCGGGGACGGCCATACGGCCGCAAATTCCCTCGATTATATCGGTACCTACCGGGGCGTACTGCCATGCGCCGACTGCGAGGGAATAGAAACGACGGTTACGCTCGGCGGGGACGGAAACTACCGGATGTCTACCCGTTATCTCGGGAAGGGCGACGGTCGGGTATTCGAATCGTCAGGCGCTTACCGGTGGGACGACGACGGTACACGGATTAGACTCGACGGGGGTGACGGTAGAGTATACCGTTATTTCGTGGGCGAGGGTATGCTCCGGCAGCTTGACCTCGAAGGTAACCGAATTGAGGGCGACCTTGCCGAACACTATATTTTACGCAAGACGGACTAAAGTATGTCCCGTCCGGTGTGATGAACTGGATGGATAATGCGGCGGGCTCTTAAACCCTCTTCCGCATAGTCTTCCTACTGCTTCCGGGGCCCGACGGTCGCCCCGGATTTTTAATTTTAGGTACGGAACCTTCATGGCAGGTCTACTGCCAATTATTCAGTAATGTATTCGGTCTACTAATCAGAGGAACCCCATAAAATCAAAAAAGCCGGGACTTCTGTTCCGGCTTTTGAATTTTGCAGTGGCATTCTCAATAGACTGTCATACCATTTCCGTTTAGTGGTGATATCCCCCGGCTTCCTGCTCCGCAAGATTATGGCGGACGGGATTTTGGGCGAAGTATTCGATGCACCGTTTAAGGTCGGTTATCATAAGTTCGGCCATGTCGTGGCTGAAACCGTGGCGAATCAGAACCCGCTGTACCACCATATCCTGCGCATTGGCCGGTAACGAATAGGAGGCAATTTGCCATCCGCGCGAGCGCATCCTGTCCGACAAGTCGTAGAGGTTGAAACCCGGGTCGGCTCCCTCTTTGAGCATCCACGCCGCACCGGGAAGGGCGCCCTTACCGTCATACAGCAGTTCGAACATTCCGAGTTTTTCGACTTCCTGTGCGATATACGCTCCGTGGTCGAGACATGCCTGCTGGATACGGCGGTAACCTTCGAACCCGTGGCGGAGCAAGTTATAATACTGCGCTATAATCTGACCGCCCGGGCGGGAAAAGTTGAGGGCGAAAGTGGGCATATCTCCGCCGAGGTAGTTCACCCGGAAAATCAGCTCTTCGGGCAGGTCGTGCTCGGTGCGCCATACCACCCAGCCTACTCCGAGGGGAGATAGTCCGTATTTATGGCCGGAGGCGTTGATGGATTTTACCCTCGGGATGCGGAAGTCCCACACGATTTCCGGCTGGCAGAACGGGGCGATAAACCCGCCGCTGGCGGCATCCACATGGATAGGTATGTCGAGCCCCTTCTCGGCCTGTAACTTATCGAGCGCGTCGGCCACCGCCTTCACGTCTTCGTACTGGCAGGTAAACGTCACCCCGAACGTCGGCACGACGCCGATTGTGTTCTCGTCGACACGTTTGAGGACCTCCTCCGGAGTCATGAGCAGGCGGCCGTGCTCCATCGGTATCTCGCGTATCTCCACGTCGAAATAGCGGGCGAATTTGTGCCAGCATATCTGCACGGGTCCGGTTATAATATTGGGTTTGTCCGTGGGCTTGCCTTCGTCCTGCCGTTTTTTGCGCCACTGCCATTTGAGGGCGAGGCCTCCGAGCATAGCCGCTTCGCTGGAGCCGGTGGTCGAACAACCGATGGTGGTCTCGCTCTCGGGCGAGTGCCACAGGTCGGCAAGGATAGCCACGCAGCGCATCTCGATTTCTGCGGTCTGGGGGTATTCATCCTTGTCGATCATATTTTTGTCGATACTCCGGTCCATAATCTTATGGATATACCGGTCCACGTCGGTCTGGCAGAATGTGGCCAGGTTCTGTTTCGCATTGCCGTCGAGCAGGAGTTCGTCCAGAATAAGGTCCGTAACCACTTCCGGGTCGCTGCCCGTCTCGGGGAGCCGGTACTTTGGGATGGGCTTCACGGCCGCATCCTGCGAGTAGGGGTCGTAAACGCTCTGCTTTTTGTCCCTGATAAAATGAATTGCCATATCTGATATTTTTAGAGATTGATCCGGGGCGGTACCGACCGGAGCCGGTGCGGTTAACGTGCGGTTATCCAATAGGTATGCCAAAATATAGGAGGGTGATTTCGATTTTTTGCCGGGGATATGATTTATCATTCCGGCGGTGCGAAGAATCTTTCCTATGTTTATTTGCCAATGGTAGCTACCTCGATAGTATCTTCCCGTATCCCGGCGTATTAACAGGGAAAATCCGCATAAATTTTGGCCGACCCGAAATTCTTTTGCAATTTTACATTTATCGTTTGCAACCCGTAAACTTCTAAACCCAGATATTAAAATGAAAACCTTCAGAACATTTATGGCCATGCTCCTGATGCTGGCCGTCGCAGTAAGCCTCCATTCCCAACCGCCGCAGAGGTATATCCGCGTTCAGGTCGCGGCCGAAAACCCCGACTGGCACTATGCGCAGGGGGAGAAAATCAAATTCGACGTATCGGTAATAAAGAACAACAGTCCGTTAGAGAATGTGGATATACGGTACGAAATATCGGAGGACATGCTGCCCGCCCGTAGTTCCGGAACGCTTACCCTGCGCAACGGCACAGGTACTATCGACGGAGGTACGCTGGATAAACCCGGTTTTCTTCGTTGCCGCGTATGGACGACCTACGACGGTGTGGAGTATGAGGGTATGGCCACCGCAGGGGTCGATTCTCAGGATATCCAGCCCACCGTGCAGGACCCGGCCGACTTCGATGAGTTTTGGAACAGGGCCAAAGCGCAGCTTGCCGAGGTATCCGTCGCTCCCATAGTAACGCTACTGCCTGACCAGTGCACCGCCACGGTCGACGTCTATCAGGTAAGCCTCCAGCTTCCATACAACGCGCGGGTGTACGGCATCCTAACCAAACCGAAGGCGGAAGGGAAATATCCCGTGATGCTTCAGGTTCCCGGCGCGGGTATCCGTCCCTATTACGGCGACCTGAACACCGCCGAACAGGGATTTATCGTGTTGCAAATGGGTATCCACGGTATCCCGGTGAACCTGCCGACCCATGTATATGCCGATCTGTCGCGCGGTGCGCTCTCGAACTATATGCGTATTAAAATCGAGGATAAAGAAAACTACTATTTCAAGAGGGTTTACCTCGGTTGTATCCGCGGTATCGACTACCTGACTTCACTTCCCGAGTTCGATGGGGAGAACGTAATAGTGCGGGGCGGAAGCCAGGGAGGTGCTCTTTCGATAGTTACGGCGGGTCTCGACGACCGCATTACCGCCCTTGCGGCCAATTACCCGGCCCTGGCGGATATGGCGGGGCACCACTACGACCGTGCCGGAGGCTGGCCCCACATGTTCCGTGACGAGAACGACAACGCTTCGCCCGCCATGCTCGAGACCCTCGCGTACTACGACGTGGTAAATTTCGCAAGGCGCGTCAAGGCCCCGGGTATCTACGTGTTCGGTTACAACGATATGACCTGCCCGCCCACATCGGTTTGCGCCGCGCTGAATATGATACCGGCGCCCAAGGAGATAGTGGTTGCCGAGGAGCTGGGTCACTGGCAGTATCCCGAGCAGAACGCCAAGTCATGGGAATTCCTGTTGAAGGCCATAGGAAGGTAATCCGTCACCAAATACGACCCGGGTAGTCCGGGCCGGAGGGCCGTCCCCGTCGGGGGCGGCCCTCTTTGCGTTTGGATTGTTTTTTGCAAGGCCTACGCGGTGGCCCGCAACCGTACCGGCTTAATCCGTATGGCCCGGGTATAAACTGACATATCCCGTAGGAGAGGGCCGGATTTTAGGGATAACTTTGCGGCATCCCAGCTATACTATGAAACAATTCGATACCACTTCCACGGCTATTTCCGGATATTCATTCCGCAGGACCCATACCGGTCCCGTGGCCCCTTACATACCTTCCGACGGCTGGGACCGGCCGGTTTTTACCGTGTCGTCCACCGGCCGCAGTGACGGTCCGGGAGAAGCGGTGCCGGGAAATAAAGAAACAAAGGAATGGGAATATTTTTACTAACGATAATAAAACAAGCGATTATGTTAAGCAGGTTAATGGCCGGTACTTCCGCAATTGCGGCGATGCTGGCCTTGTGTATGGGAAATCCGGCCTCGGCCGCCCGCGGTAACGAACAGGGCGACGGGTCGGCGACGGTTAGGTGCGGCGTGGATACGATGGCAGGACTGCGTCCGGCCGTCCGGTTCGACAGCCGTTATTACCTTGCCGATATGGCGTGGCAGGATGCCGGAGTGCGGTTCAGCGAACTGCGGATGTTCCAAGGAAGGGCGTTGCCTGCCGTACGTACGGCCGATAACCAGGGTGCCGAGGGTTACGCCGTGATGGACGGCCAGCAGTGGAGTTCCCCCCAGCGTCAGGCGGGTATATATTTTATGGAATCGATTCCCGGTGTGGGGCTCCATACGGTTAAATGCAAGGGCCCGAAAATCGACGCGGGAAACAGTTCCGCCTCACTCGAATGGGACGACCTGTACGGATATCGCAGTTTCCGAATGTATATGGACGAAAATTCCATGACCATAGAAGGATACGACCCATCGACCGGCCAGCCGACCGATAACTGGTTCCTGTCACTGATAGCGGCCCGCGAAAAGAGCGAGGACCTTCCGTTCACCGTGATAATTCCGCAGCGGATATCCGCAATTTCGGGGCGTAACCAGTACAGCGTGGATATAGTGCAGGGAACGGTCGCACTCAATCAGGAGGATACCCCGCCGGCGTTCAGTATATATCCCGAGAGCGGGAAGATTATGCTGAAATTCGACAGCAGGGATTGAATATTTCGTTAACGGGGATACGGGCGGCAACTCACAGCCGCCCGTTTCAGTTGATACCGGTTCGCTGCCGGACGCCTATCATGATGTTGCGGATGTAGGCTATCAGCCCCGCCCCCTGTCCGACGATATAGATATAGTCAACCCGGATTACGGCGTAGGTGATTATAAGTACGGACCCGGTTAGGCTTATCACCCAGAACGTTACTGGTAAAAGCGATTCACCCCGGGAACGCGAGTAGAGCCATTGGTAGATAAACCGGAAGGTGAAAATAGACTGGCCGACCAGTCCGAACACGATAAGCCACGCGGGTATATCGTCCTGCATGAACAGATGCTCGAAGGTATGGTCCCAATCGATAAGGCACCAAAGTGCGGCGGCGAGTGGTATATAGAGGAATGCGATACGTAAAAACCTTGGCATCGTCTTCCACACTCCTTTTATGTTAAGGTTCCAGATATAGATGTAATACAGTACGAGTTGCCCGGCCACGATGGCGAAGTCGAACCTCAGCCAGCCGTAGATGCAAAGCAGGAAGGAGGCCATCATGCTTAGCTGCCAGAAAATTACCGGTGAAATTATGCGGTGTGCCTTCTCAGAGGCTATCCACTGTACCAGCACCCGCGCCGAGAATAGTAACTGCGCGACGGCGCCCACCGCATACTCTATTCCGGAACTCATAGATCCGACTCGCTGACGGTGTAGTTAATGTAGCGTTTCTTCATCCACCGGTAGGCGAAGCAGTCCTTAAACGGACCGGCAAGGCGGTTCCAGAGGTGGTACTTCGACTGCCCCGCTGTGCGCGGGTAGTGTCTCACCGGTATCTCTTTAACCTTTCCACCGTCCTGAAGTAGGATAAGCGCCGGAAGGAATCGGTGCATACCCGTGAAGAACGGGATGCGTTTGGCGTACGAGGCACGCATGACTTTCAACGGGCAGCCGGTATCGGTTACACCGTCCCCGGTCATCATCCGGCGGAAGCCGTTTGCGATCTTGGACGAAGCGTTCTTTACAAAGCTGTCCTTACGCCCGGTCCGGATTCCCATTACCAGCGGATAGTCCGCGGCATGTTCGAGCAGCAGGGCGAAATCCTCCGGGTCGGTCTGTAGATCGGCGTCTATATATCCCAGATACTCCGAATAAGTATGGTCTATACCGGCCTTCATTGCCGCGCTCAAGCCCCTGTTCCGGCCAAGCCGGATGCAGAACATATCGGGGTTGCGGCCGCACACACCGCGTAACAGATCTCCGCTTCCGTCTTTCGAACCGTCGTCGACGAACAGCACGCAACTCTTTACCGGGGCCTCGCGCAGGAATTTACCCAGTTCTTTTTCGAGCCGTTCTATATTGTCCTTCTCGTCGTAAACCGGGACGATAACCGTAAATTCGTATTGAGCGGTACTATTCATGGAGATGGTTATACGGTTCGGTATGCTTTGTTGCCGTGCGAACTGACAAAAGTATAAAAGACATGCCAAATATTTAAATTTTTAACGGCAAATGTTTAGCGGTAAACCGGTGTGCCGTAAAAAAGCCCGAAATATTATGATTTTACACGTGTCCGGGTTACTACAAAACCCGGGTCGCATATTCAAATCAGGTGGAGTTCCCCTACGACCTGAAATTTTAGCCGTGTGCAGTTCGGGAGTAAAAAAGTTCCGTTACAGTGTTTTGCCGGAATTTGTCTCGAGGGTGCTTATTCTTCTCCTTCGCCGGCCGTATCCACCTCTTCGGGGAGGCTCACTACGGCAGCGTGCCGCACAAGTTCGGGGTTATGGCGTTTGTGGTTTTTCTTACGCCAGTTATTGTCGTACGTATCTATATGCACTATCCGGAGGCCTCTTCCTTCCAGCAGTGAGGATGCCGGTTCGGCACTGATAAGTACAAAAGGCAACCGGTCCACAAAAGTGCTGTCTGTAAGGTCCAACGGCCGGATAAGGCTGTTCGCTTCGTAGACCAGTTCCATTCTGACCGGCTTGCCCGCCTCATGGTAGAAAGGCAACCCTTCGGCGACCGGATTATCCCGAAGCAGGCGTATACTGTGTCGGTCTTCGTTGATAAACACACTGCCCACGGCCGGAAGGCACAGCGCTTCGAGAGCCATCATCGATATCACCACGGAGGCAAATACGGTTTTTATTCCGATACGCCCTCTGCGCCTGTATAGCGCGGTTACTATAATAACAGCGAGCAGGGAGTACACCACGGCAATTACGGCAAACAGTAATACGGGCATCATCCCGCTGCGGACAAATTGCATATAGATAACTACCGGCAGGGCTGCGAGGATAAGCGCTATCACCCAGGCGTTAGCCCGGAATAGGAACCGGTTTGCACGGCCTTGTGGATTACGGGCAATATTCCACAAATACAGGGCAATATTTATCGCTCCGGGAACAAGGACCGGCAAAAGATACCGCGTTTTTTTCTCGGGTATCAGCGAAAGGAGCAGCAGCGACATCAAAAGCCAGATGATGGAGAACGCGTATATTCTCCGCTGGCGACCGGGTTTGCGTCTGGTGAAAAAACAGACTATCGACGTCACCCAAAACAGGGCCCAGATACCCGCTTCGGCCGGAAACTGCCAGTAATACCAGAACGGACGTACGTTATATGATATCCAAGCGGAAGACTCTTTTCCCGCCACTTCGGCCATTGTCCCGGGATGGGCCAGAAACAGATAGCCGTGCCACCACAGCGAACTGATAAGGGCCGTAATCAGGAGTATGAGCACCGGTAACCCTTTTCCCTTAATATCGGGGCGGAGCACCATAGCGTAGGCTATCAGGAAAGGGAGCAGCAGGGCAAAGAACGATACCGGCCCTTTGCTGAGGAACGACAGCCCCATGAAAATCCCCGACAGTAACATCCATCCCGTTCCGCGGCATCGTGACGAGAAGCCTCTCACGAGGAAATAAATTGCCCCCATCATAAAACTGTGACAATAAATATCCCAGGATACCGTCCGGCCCATCATCACCGGATTGAAACATGTCGCGAAAATAAGCGCTGCCGTTACCGCGATATTGCGGCTGGCCGTAAGCCGGGCCACAAGCAGGTAGAGGAAGAGCGCCATCATCGTGGCCGCGAACGCGGAACCGCACCGCTGGGCGGAGAGGTTTCCCGGCACGATATGCTCGATACCTGCGGCTATCCATGTGGGGAGGGGAGGCTTTTCCAGACGCAGTTCGCCGTTCATTGTGGGAACCAGATAATTCCCCGTGCGAACCATCTCCTGCGCGGTAGCCAGGTTGCGCGACTCCATCAGGTCTGCCGGAACGATACGGTTGTTCACGAAGAAGGCGAAGAACGACACCAGTAATATCAGGAATATGCCGGGCAGTGAACTGTTGTCTCTCATATCGATTGTGTTGTAAATAAGGTCTTCCGGTAATCCTTTTCAAGATAGTTATTTTCCGCGGTCTTGTCCCCCTTTCGCAATTTTCTTATCCGTATAATACCGGGTTTTTAAGGATTCCGCCTCGTCCGGGGGGCCGGTCGTGGCGGGTCCGGCAATTTTAAAATAAAGTATGCGGTAAAAATTTCTATCAATACTGTACCCGTGTACCCAGAATATACCAGCTGTACCCTCCGACCGTTCCGGCCGGTGGAGTATCTTTCAATATTTCTACAAGTTCGGGCCGCCGCCTGAACTGCACGTCCTGCATGAACATCAGTACACGTCCGGGGAGACGGTTCAGGGAGTCGAGTTCCGCCGGGGAATCTATCCTCCAAAGGTCGTTTCCCAGGTAGACATCCATATTCCGGAGTTTGTAGTAGCGGAAAAAGGCGAACTCCGAGATATTTTCCCGTTCGGCGGTTTGCCGCGCCTCCGCTGCCAATCGTTCGTAGCCGATGTACGGATTGATCTGCGGCAGTCCGAAGGAGGCGACGGCGAGGGTCAGGAGGATGGAGAACCCGAGCACGGCTATCCCGCGGGCTGTGGCCTTACGGATTATCAGCCAAAGCGAAAAAACGGCTCCTGCCGACAGTATGAAAAAAGCAATATAAAACGGCAGGTAATTGTCGAATTCGTATGTTACGTAACGGTCCGCGAAAAGCGATACGGGAAAGGCCAATACCAATAACACAGCGGGCAGGGCCGCCCCGATGCGGACCCAGATGTTGCCCTGCAATCGGTAGATGTATGCCGAGGCGAGATAGGCAACGAAAGGGAAGACCGGCAGCAAATATATTTGCAGCTTCGAGCTGAACGCGGTCAGCATCCCGAAGGTTACCAGTATCGCGCAGAGACAGAGCGTTTGCAGGTCTCCTTTCAACAGCCTGCGTTTCAGCCCGAACCAGAACGCTGCGATGTAGAGCACGGTCCACGGGGCGAGCATCCACGGCAGGTTGGCGAGGTAGTACCACACCGGTTCCTTGTGGTGGAATGAGTCCACGCCCCGGCCCACGGTCTGTCTGACCAAGAGGTTGTCGAGGTACTCCCTCCCTCCGTCGGTATAGACAAACAGGAACCATACGGCACTCAGTCCCAGTATAACGGTCCACTGCTGCCAGCCGAGGTAGCGGCCGACGGAGCGTATTTCTCGTTTTACCGAGAGGAACGCTACGATGGTCAGCACCGGTACGAAAAAGCCCACGGGGCCTTTGGAGAACACGGCGAGAAAGATCCACAGCGGCAATAGCCACCGGTCGCACGGCCGTGAGGACCCATTATAGAGTTTAAAGAATGTGTGGAGCGAGAGCACGATAAACAGGCACATCAGCATATCCATCCTGACCACGGCCGCCGCTCCGAGGAACATCACGCTGGTGCCCAGCATCAGGTTGGAGACCAGCGGGTCGTGCCCGGTTTTTTCCCGGTCGAACCAGCGGTCCATAACGGCCATTATTCCGACAGCAGGCAGCAGCGAGAACAGCCCGTACAGCCATAACAGATGCTTTCCGGTGAGCAGCCGCGCACACATCATCAGCCAGAAGAACAGCGGAGGTTTATCGGCGTATGCTTCGCCGTGGTTATAGAATGCGAACCACGAGTTATTCCGCAATGCGTCGTCGACTATGCTCAGATACTTGAGTTCATTGGACGGAGTATAGTCCCGCAAAATAAAGACGGGGAGAAGCAGGAGAAGGTAGGCAAGGTGTCTTGGTCGCATCGGGGTTATTTAGATGTAAAAGCCGCTGCGGGCTGGAAAAACATACAAAAATAAGAACATAGCCCGGATTTTCACCTTCCCGCGGCATTATTAACGTATGTTTAAAAAAGTACGGCCCGTTTTGCGCAGCATTTCCCGTTTCCGAGTGCTCAAAAAAGCGCTTATTATCGCGATTTACCCCGAATGTATCCCTCCGCTCCCGGAAGCCCCAATTCAATGTTATGGCGGCGGCAGCGTTACCGAGCAGTAGGACATCCCGTACCCGTCGCCGTAAGGGTCGATGAAATAGCAGGTGTTTCCTATCCAGAAAAAACTTATGCCTTCATCGAAGATTATGTTCCAGAGATAGAACATATGTATATATCCGTCGCCGGACTCGTTACGCCGCTCGAACCGGTAATTGTAGGAGTCCTGCGAGTTATAAACTCCGGCAATGCGGTAATCCTTTCCGGGTGAATAGTATGTAGAGGTAGGGATATGGCCTTCACGCTTACCGGTGCGGATATTTATTCCTTCTTCCGTATCGGCCGGACCCATGAAGGTCAACATCTCCTCGTCCGGATAATAGGTATAGCCGGGATAGCAGTCACCGGGTAGGAAAATACGCATTTCATTTCCTCGGCGGATATCGTAAATCAGGTCTTTATAGCCGTAGGAACGAATATCATACTCGGGAAGGTAGGCCCTTATGGAATCCAGTCCGGTGATACCCCAACCGGTCCATACCTGATGCGGGCCGTAATACTCGCGCAGACGTTCGAAATCTACCCGGGGGATTCGCCGGTAACGGACCCGGTATCCTTGCACGTCCAGTATACGGTCGGTCATCCCGTAATCTATCTCCAAAGGGTCACGTACCTCCGTTTCGTAGGGTGGAGGGAAGACCGGTCGTTTTATCGAGATGGCCGGTTTGTCTGGCTGGGGACCCGAAGCCGGTTCCAGTGTCACCCTGTAATATCCCTCGTATTCTCCGGTCGTATAGAGAATGTCGCTTCCCGTACTGTAAAAGGTGGTCAAACCGAGATATTGACGCTCCCCGTAAAGCGCCAGGTCCTGTACCGGGCCGATATCCCGGTATACTCCGGTACTCTCGTCGAGATACTGGACGAAAACATTCTCATACCATCGGTATTGATAATATTTTCGCACTACCCGCAGACTGCCGCCCAGAGGCATGATATCCCGGTCAAAGAAAGCGTCCTCCCCCGTTACTATATCTACCGGCATCATTATTTCTTTCTTATCGGTGTCGAAATAGCTATGGAACCCCATAATGCCATCGTCCGGGAAATATACGGGCATAAAAAGGGCGTCGATATCCGGCACTACATTCATCCCGCCCGCCGTAACGAACCGGTCGAGAGTTTCCGTCTCGGAATACACACTGCGTGACATTACCACATGTGCCCCGCCGGGAAGAAGACGGTTAATTTCCTCCGGGTCGGACACCGTCCGGCGGCCCTCCGTCCGGAATATTTCGGTGCTGGTGAGGTATGTTCTTTCCGTAGTGTCGGTATATGCCCGAATCTCTTCATACCAGAGGTCCACGGGAATGGACTCGAAGCGGACATGCCAGCCGTTCACGACGTTCTCTATATACGTCCCCGGCTCGGGGAATTGCGGTTCCCCGTCCCCCTGCGCGTCGGTTGAAGGACACAGTGAAATTGCGAATATGAGTAAAACCGTAAATTTCATAGTTTGTCGTTATACGGCACAAAGTAAGGATTTCCGGGTTAAAATACCGTCCGGGTATAGCTTACAGAATTTTATAAGATGTTATAACATATTTCGGAACATCGGGATTTGCATAAAGCCAAAAGGCAACTCCTGAATCGATTGTAAACAACTCACGGTCTTTCTCTTCATTATATTCCCTGTAAGTGAAGTACAGATTTTTGTCCGCTATCTCATAAAAAGTCTTATCCATATGGGCCTGCACCTGAATCATGTTATTATAAGTACCGGCTTCGGGCATAGTCAGTCCGGTACCGTTGACTCCGTGTGAATCTGGGTTACCCGCCCGGTCACATTCGAGTATTTTACCTATCGGGTAATCCTCGTCGACATGAAGAAGTAGAGAACCGAAGCCGTTGGAGTAGCTGCCGATAATTGTTCCGGTAGCCGTCCATGTCTCAACCTTCTCGTCCGATTTGCATGACAGGAAAGTGTAAACCGATAAAAACAGAACCGCGCCAAGTTTTAAATCGTGGGTTTTCATATTCGTAAAGTTATGTATGATGATTTCCTCAGGGTCGGTTAAATATATGTAAATTATTTAACTTTAGCTAATTATTTCGTTGGTTATTGCCGGTATAACCCGGTAAAGCCGGGAATAATATTTGCTTTACTGAAAATTTATTTATATTTGCATTCGAAAGTACGTGCCGGTACGGGCGGAAACGGTTAAACAATGAAAAAATTGTTCTCAAATAACGCATGGTGGTGGCGTTCACAGCTCCGGGAGTCGTGAATGGTAACGCCGTATGTTAGCTTGAGGAAGCGAAACAACATAAAAGGGCTGTCGGATTCACGACAGCCCTTAATTTTTGTCCCTTTCGGGATTCGTCCGGGTGGGTCGTAGATAAAGAATAACAAACTGATATAATCATGGATTACAATGTAAACAGCGAGGGGTATTACGGGGAGTTCGGGGGAGCGTACATTCCGGAGATACTCTACGGTAATGTTAAGAACCTCCGTGAACGGTACCTCGAGATTATGGCGGACCCCGAGTTCCGGGCCGAGTTCGATAACCTGCTGCGGGACTACGTCGGCCGCCCGACGCCGCTCTACTACGCCTCGCGACTGTCCGTTAAATACGGCGCGCACATCTACCTCAAACGCGAGGACCTTAACCACACGGGCGCCCACAAGATCAACAACACCATAGGCCAAATACTTCTGGCCCGCAGGATGGGCAAATCCCGCATTATCGCCGAGACGGGTGCTGGCCAGCACGGCGTGGCCACGGCAACGGTATGCGCCCTGAAAGGGATGGAGTGCATAGTCTATATGGGCGAGACGGATATCGCCCGGCAGAGGCTGAACGTCCAGAAGATGGAGATGCTCGGGGCCGAGGTTCGGCCTGTCACCAGCGGAAACAAGACCCTGAAGGATGCCACCAACGAAGCTATACGCGACTGGTGCTGCAACCCGTCCGACACGCACTACATAATCGGTTCCACGGTGGGCCCGCACCCGTATCCGGATATGGTGGCTCGGTTCCAGTCGGTGATAAGCGCCGAGATAAAGAAGCAGCTTATGCGGCAGGAAGGACGGGAATATCCCGACTACCTGATGGCCTGTGTTGGCGGTGGAAGCAACTGCGCGGGGACATTTTACCACTATCTGGACGATATGCGGGTAAAACTGGTGGCAAGCGAGGCGGCCGGACTGGGTGTCGATTCGGGCGAAACGGCCGCCACTATCCACCTCGGCAAGCGGGGTATAATCCACGGCAGCCGCACGTTCGTGATGCAGGATGAGGACGGGCAGATTACCGAGCCTTACTCGGTCTCGGCCGGACTGGACTATCCCGGTATCGGGCCGATGCACGCCAACCTTGCGGTTACGGGCAGAACCCGGGTCGTGGCGGTAACGGACGAAGAGGCTCTCGATGCGGCGATGGAACTGACTCGTCTCGAAGGTATTATCCCCGCAATCGAGTCGGCCCATGCGCTCGGCGCGCTCGGTAAGATGGAGTTCCACCCGGAAGAAGTGGTGGTGCTTACCCTATCCGGCCGTGGCGATAAGGATATGGAGACGTTCGTGGAGTATTTTAATAAAACCCGGCAGTCGGGTTCGTAAACTTTACGGGACGGCCGTGGTGGAACGTTCCGCTTAAAAGCGGGCCGCTTTACGGAGGCCGGTAAAAAGAGCGCCTTTCGAATTAACAAAAATGAGAAGATAATGAAAACAAAAATAACGGTCAACTCCCGCCGCCTGCTGGCCGACCTTCAGACCCCGGTGGGCATATACCTCAAAGTGCGCGATATGTACCCGCAGTCGGCCCTGCTCGAGAGTTCCGACTACCACTCGTCGGAGAACAGCTACTCGTACATCGGCATCGAACCGCTCGCCCGGTTCTCGGTGCGCGGCGGGAAAATAACCGAGCAGTACCCGGACGGGACGATTAATGTTACCGCCGTGAACGGCCGCACGGTGCAGGACGCGCTGAACGATTTCGTTTCGTCGTTTTGTGTGACGGGCGATACGGCCGCTTCAAACGGACTGTTCGGCTACACCTCTTACGATGCGGTAAATTATTTCGAAGATGTCGAAATTACAGGGACCGACGAGGAGTTGACCGGGATACCCGAAATTACCTATATCCTGTACCGTTACGTGGTGGCGGTCAACCACCTGCGCAACGAGATGACCGTAACGGAGAATCTGACCGGGGGATGCCCGAGCGGGCTGGACGAACTGCTTTCGGTAATCGAGAGCCGTAATTTTCCGACCTACGGCTTCTCCGTTCGCAGCGGGGTTTCATCCCCGATTACCGACGGGGATTATATGAAGATGGTCGAGAAAGGTATCGCGCACTGTATGCGCGGAGACGTGTTCCAGATAGTGCTCTCGCGCCGGTTCGAACAGCAGTATATGGGCGACGACTTTATGGTCTATCGCGCCCTGAGGTCGGTGAATCCTTCGCCGTACCTGTTCTATTTCGATTTCGGATCGTTCCGCATTTTCGGTTCCTCGCCCGAAACACATGTAAAAGTCGAGGGCGGCAAAGCGACAATCGACCCTATCGCGGGGACCATTTACCGTACCGGAGACGACGAGAAGGACCGCCTTCTGGCTGAGCGGCTGATAGCCGACCCCAAGGAGAATGCCGAGCACGTAATGCTGGTGGACCTCGCCCGCAACGACCTGAGCCGCAACGCGTCCAATGTCCGGGTGGTATCATACAAGGAGATACAGTTCTACTCACACGTTATCCATATGGTGTCGCGCGTACAGGGTGATATAGCGCCCGAAGTGAACCGTATCAGCCTATTCGCCGACACATTCCCGGCCGGGACCCTTTCGGGCGCCCCGAAGGTACGGGCCATGCAGCTGATAGACGAAATAGAGGCGCATCCGCGGGGGGTGTACGGCGGTTGTATCGGCCGTATCGGGTTCGACGGCAACCTTAACCAGGCCATCACTATCCGGACATTTGTCAGCCGCAACAATACCCTCTATTTCCAGGCTGGGGCGGGCATCGTTTCAAAATCGGTCCCGGAAAACGAACTAAAAGAGGTGAACAATAAGCTGGGCGCGCTGCGAAAGGCTATTGAAATAGCCGGGGAAATAAAAAATTAAAATATACCGAGAACGGAGGTTTACCGCTATCACTATATGAAGAGACAATGTTATTCTTAACGAATTGAAGAATCTGCATTATTTCACTTTCCATACCAATTAAATTATTAAAATGGTAGGTCCTTCGTCGCCACCGGCTCCTCGGGATGACTTATAAATGTAAAATGAATAACATGAAAATACTGGTATTGGATAACTACGACTCGTTCACTTATAACCTTGTCCACTCGCTCCGCGAGGCCGGAGCGGGAAATATTACAGTGGCGAGGAACGATAAAATCGCTGTCGAAGATGCAGCGGCATATGACAAGATATTGCTATCGCCCGGCCCCGGTATTCCGTCCGAGAGCGGTATATTATGCGCGCTTATAAATGAGTACGCACCTTCAAAGAGCATTTTCGGGGTGTGCCTCGGGGAGCAGGCCATCGGGGAGGTGTTCGGGGCGCGGCTGCTCAACCTGCCTGACGTGTACCACGGGGTAGGGACCGAAATAAAGGTTACCGCTCCGGACCCTGTTTTTGCCGGTGTCGACGAAACTTTCGTCGCCGGGCGTTACCACTCTTGGATTGTGGACCGTGAAGGGTTCCCGGACGGAGAACTGGAAATAACAGCCGAAGACGCCACAGGAAATATTATGGCCCTGCGCCACCGCCGTTACGATGTTCGGGGGGTGCAGTTCCACCCGGAATCGGTACTGACCCCGTGCGGAAACGCAATTCTCAAAAACTGGCTCGAACTGTAAACCGACTCCGTATGAAAAATATACTTTACAGGCTCTTCGAGCACACCGAACTGGACCGCGCCGAGGCCCGTGACGTGCTTATCCGGATGGCCCGGGGAGAGTTCAACGACAGCCAGATAGCGGCTTTCATAACCGTCTTCCTGATGAGGAGCATCACTCTCGACGAGCTGTCGGGGTTCCGCGACGCACTGCTGGAAATGCGCGTACCGGTGGACCTCGGAGATTACGATGCGATAGATATAGTTGGCACGGGCGGCGACAATAAGAACACATTCAATATCTCTACTGCGGCCTGTTTCACCGTAGCCGGGGCCGGGTATAAGGTGGTGAAGCACGGCAATTACGGCGCGACTTCGGTGAGCGGGGCCTCGAACGTTATCGAGCACCACGGCGTAAAGTTTACGACCGACACGGACCGGTTGCGACGGTCGCTGGACGAGTGCAATATAGCCTACCTCCACGCTCAGTTCTTTAATCCTGCGCTGAAGGCCGTAGGCCCGGTGCGCAAAGCGTTGGGGGTGCGCACGTTCTTCAACATGCTGGGCCCGCTGGTAAACCCGGCCATTCCCCGGCGGCAACTGCTGGGGGTGTACAACCTGAAACTGGCCCGGCTCTACAACTATATGTACCAACAGGGCGACACACGGTTTACCATCGTAAATTCGCTCGACGGTTACGACGAGATATCGCTCACGAGCGAATTCAAATGCTTCGACAACGACGGCGAGAGTATCCTCACCCCGGAGGAACTCGGGTTCCCCCGGGCCGGACAGGAGGAACTTCACGGCGGGGATACCGTCCGCGAAGCGGCGGGGATATTCGACAGTGTGCTGAACGGTGTGGCGACTCCGGCGCAGGAGAACGCCGTCGTGGTGAACGCGGCATTCGCCATACGGAATTTCGAGCCGTCGCTGTCCATTGCCGATTGTATAGGTATGGCGCGGGAATCCATTCATTCCGGCCGTGCCGCCGGGGCATTCGCCCGGTTCGTGGAACTTAACGCGGGTTAGATACGGGGGCAACCGATATATCCTGCGCCCCGATTTGTACGGCCCGGCTGTGGTTCCGGAAATTCGGCCGACCCGAAATTGTAAAAATAAAATGTTTACCCGATGAATATACTCGAACACATAATCGAGACCAAACAGACGGAAGTGGCGGCGGCTAAGGCCGCCCGGCCCTTCACGGACATATACGCCGATGCGCAGGCCGTAAAACGGCCGACGGTATCGTTCTCCGGCTCCATCGCACGGACTCCGGGCGGGATAATAGCCGAGTTTAAGCGCCGTTCGCCTTCAAAAGGCGATATAAACAGCGCCGCGTCTGTGGAAGAAGTAGTTGCCGGATACGAGGCCGCCGGAGCGGCGGCCGTGTCGGTGCTCACCGACGGGGACTATTTCGGCGGTTCTCTCGCCGACCTGCGCACCGCGCGGGGAGTCGCGGCTCTCCCCCTTCTGCGGAAGGATTTTATTATCGACCCCTACCAGATTTGCGAGGCCCGTACCGCGGGTGCGGACGCAATACTGTTGATTGCCGCGAACCTCACAGTGGAGCGGACCGCCGACCTGGCGGCATTCGCCAAAGCGCTGGGTCTCGAAGTCCTGCTGGAACTGCACGGCCCTCACGAGTTGGACCATGTATGCGACGATGTGGACGTTGTGGGCATTAATAACCGTGACCTGACCACCTTCGTTACCGATACGGCAGTGTCCGTGAGGATGGCGGAACTTCTGCCTGCCGGTAAACTGCTGATATCCGAGAGCGGAATATCCGACCCGGCCACGGTAAGGAAGCTGGCCCGGCACGGGTACCGGGGCTTTCTGATGGGCGAGAACTTTATGAAGCACGGCGACCCGGCCGGGGCTTTGCGTACATTCCTCGGCGAGGTGCTCGAAAAATGACGGCGATGGGAACTCCGGTGTTAAAAGTGTGCGGGATGGCCGATGCGGACAATATGCGGGAAGTGGCGGCGCTCACCCCGGATATGATGGGGTTTATCTTCTACCGTCCCTCGCCGCGCAACGCTTTCGGGCTCGCCCCGGCGGCGGTCCGGGGGTTGCCGGAGACCATCCGTAAGGTCGGGGTATTTGTGGACGAACCGATGGATGCCGTTCTGCGGAAAGCAGAAGAATACGGGCTGGACGCCGTACAACTTCACGGCGGCGAAGCTCCGGAACTATGCGGAACGCTTCGCGACCGGGGCCTCGAGGTGTTTAAGGCGTTCGGCATCTCTTCCCGGGAAGACCTTACCACGGCATGGCGGTACGAGGGCGTTTGCGAACTGCTTCTTTTCGATACCAAAACTCCGCTCAAAGGCGGTTCGGGGCTTAAGTTCGACCATTCGGTCCTCGAAAGCTATACCGGGCCCACCCCTTTCCTGCTGAGCGGGGGAATAGGGCCGGAGGAGGCCGGTATCGATACGGGCCGGTACCCCGGCTGCGCCGGGTTCGACCTGAACAGCCGTTTCGAAACCTCTCCCGGCATCAAGGATATAAGTAGACTTAGTGAATTTATAGAAACAGTTAGGATTAAGATATGAACAGAATAGATAAACTTTTCGCAACCAAACAGCAAGGTATAATATCGGTTTATTTCACCGCAGGATATCCACATGCGGAGGATACCGTACCCGTTATCCGGGAACTGGCAGGCCAGGGCGCGGATATGATTGAAGTGGGCATCCCGTTCTCCGACCCGATGGCCGATGGCCCGGTGATTCAGCAGAGTAGTACGGTCGCGCTAAACAACGGCATGTCGCTTAAAAAACTATTCTCCGAGCTGGAAAATATCCGCACACAGGTGGATATTCCGCTGGTAATGATGGGCTACCTTAATCCCATTATGCAGTACGGCCCGGAACGATTCTGCCGCGACTGTTTCGAGTGCGGCATCGACGGGGTGATAATTCCCGACCTGCCCTTTGCCGACTATATGCGGGATTATAAGGACCTCGGGGAAGAATACGGCCTCAAATTCATTATGCTTATCACGCCCGAAACCTCCGAAGAGCGCATACGTCTTATCGACGATAATACCTCCGGATTTATCTATATGGTCAGCACGGCGTCCACCACCGGGGCGAAGGACAGTTTCAGCAAAGAAACGCTCGGATATTTCCGTAAGATAAACGGTATGGGACTGCGTAACCCGCGACTGATAGGGTTCGGTATTTCGAACCGCCGAACCCTTCTGGCCGCCTGTGCAAATGCTAACGGGGCGATAATCGGGAGCGAATTTATACGCCTGCTCGGCAGTGAACCGTCTATTCCCGAAGCGGTAAACGCACTGATGGGTAAACTTCTGAACGATTGAAAACAGGTTACGGGCGACACCCGGCCGGGAGAGGTAGTTATCCGGCGCTCTCCCGCCGGTTCAGATTTTCGGCGAGAGCTTCGGTAAGGTCGATGCCGGAGTGGGAGCAGAGCGAGAGCAGTTCCCAGAACAGGGCCGAGGCCTCTTCCGAAAGGGGCGGATTGGGGGCGTCGTGGTGGTGCTTGGTGGGTTCGCTCTGTTTACGGGCTATTGCGCTCGCAAGTTCGCCCGCCTTCTCGGCAATCAGGGCCATGGATGTGAGTTCGCTGTTGTAAACCGCGTTCCTTTCGTTCCATGCCCCTACCAGCTCCTGTGCTTCTTTTATTGTCATTGCTCCCGTCCCCTTTAGATTACGTTGTGCAAATATACTATTTTGCCCGGTAAAACATTTCTTTCGCCGAGACGGCTTGCAAAGAGGGCGGGTCCCGGTCGGATTAGGCGTAGGCTTTTCGATTTCACTGTTTGCGGAATCGTCGGAAAAAACCCGATATTCCCCGCAACATTAAGTACAATATATGGAAAGCTGGTATTGAAATTTTACTCACGGTGTCGTATGTATCTGTTATCTCTATGGTAACTGTGGGATGCCGGGATAACAGGACGGTGAACGGGAATATTGCGGTGGATAGGTTCTGCTCGGAACTACACTGCGCCCCGGCCCGAAATTACGACAAGTTCGCCATCCTGCTGTCGGTCAATAATACGGGAGACCATATGTAATGGTCCTTACAGGATATTAAAATTCTCCGGAACATTATTATCCCTTTGGAGTAACGCCCTGTTTCAATAATCGCTCTGCGCAGATGTAATGCGGGAACTGATTAGTCCCTTTCTCCACGGGCCGGGAACGACCCCCCGCGGGATAATACCGGACCGTTGCGGAAGCTACGAAAATAATTTATATTTGGACATTCTAACCCCGTAATATTATGTCGGATACTTTCGCTCCACCCGAATTGAAACCCGTTAAAATCTATGATTCCGGTGCGGTGGGCCTTGCCGTTTTTTTGGGTTCGCCGGTGGCGGGCGGACTGCTTTTGCGCCGGAACTTTATCGCTCTGGGCGACCGCGGCAAGGGTAATAAATGGTTAATTCTGTCCATTTTGCTATTTACAGGGCTTATAATGTTCGGAATAGCGGCAGGTGATTCTATATCGGCGATAGGCTCGACCGTTATAAATACGCTGGTAGCTGTCATATATACCACCGTTGCAAAAAAACATTTCGAAACGGCGGTAGAAGAACGGAAGGCGCTCGGATATGGCCTGTTCTCCAAATTGAGAGCCACTCTGGTGGGGCTATCGACGGCCGCTCTGGTATTGGGCGGTTTATTCGGAGCAATCTATCTTTTCGACCGCAATCCGTATAATACACCCGAAGACAAAATTATCAGAGTAAAATTCGAAGAGGTGGCCCGGCTCGAAGAGACGGCCGAGCGGATTATGGCCGACTTTGAAAGTCCCCAGTACCGACCGGTACAGGACCGTTACAATATGATAGGGCAATATCAGGCCCATTGGGAGAGGGTGGAGGTACTGCTGGGTGAGATTGCCGTACTGGCCGGGGTAAACGACCGCAAGGGAACCTTGGAGTTCGTGGGTATGTACCGGGAGCAAATGCCCCTTAAGATAAAGATTGCGGAGAACTTGAAGAAGTTCGTTACCGACAATGATTACACGGCTTACGAAGCGGCTCTTAATGCCCAGTCGGCAATCGAATTTATAGATAAACGGATAGTCCGGTTCTTCGACACGCTGGACGACTCGACCCGGGATGTAATTTACCTATTCCCGTAATTTCGAATCTATTATAATCGAAACCGGTCCGTCGTTTACGAGAGCCACCTGCATATCCGCGCCGAACCGGCCGGTGGCGACGGGACGGGCTATGGCCTCCTGAAGCATAGCGACAAACTTCTCGTACATGGGGCGTGACAGCGGCTCCGCCGCCGCACGGATATAAGAGGGGCGGTTGCCCTTACGGGTGGAGGCGTGCAGGGTAAACTGGCTGACGACCATCGCCTGCCCGTCGGCGTCACCAATGTTGATATTCATAACACCGTCAGCATCGTCGAATATCCTCAAGGCCGCCAGTTTCCTCACCAGCCATGCGGCATCCTCGTCCGTGTCGCCGTGCTCAACACCGAGCAAAACCAGTATCCCCGGTCCGATACGTGAGAACTCCTTCCCGTCTATCTCCACTGACGCTGAACGTACCCTCTGAACAACTACCCGCATAAAAAGAAAATTTTCCACAAAGATGGAAAATTTCTTTTCAGATGTCCTCACATCCGGGCCAGGATTAATTGCGTCGGGCGAAGGAAATATAGTACAGAAGCGTCGCGATGGCGCTCAGCGCGGCGACCAGATAGGTGCGGGCCGCCCAGTTGAGGGCAATGCGTGCCTCGCCGAGCTGCTGGTCGTTGAGGGTGCGGCTGGCACGGAGCCACTCCATGGCGCGGTGCGAAGCGTTATATTCGACCGGAAGGGTCACAATCGAGAAGAGTGCCGAAGCGGCTATCATAAGTATGCCCACCCAGAACAGGGCGGGGAAGGTATTAATCACAAGGATACCCGCAATGATGACCCATATCGCGAACCGGGACGTAAAACTTATGACCGGGACCAGCGCCGAGCGCAGTTTTATGGGTGAGTATCCCTGCGCGTGCTGCACCGCGTGGCCGCATTCATGGGCGGCCACCGCCGCTGCGGCGACGGAACTGCTGTTGTAGACCCCTTCGCTGAGGTTTATGGTCATATTGGTTGGATTGAAATTGTCGGTAAGCTGTCCGGCGGTCGCGACGACTTTGACGTTATTGATGCCGTTGTCGCGCAGCATGCGCTCGGCGATATCCCTGCCCGTAAGGCCGCCGGGGAATGGGACCTTCGAGTATTTGCTGAATACCGACTGCAATTTGGCCTGCACGATGAGGCCCGCCACACCGATTATAATTATCAGCCACCATGCGGCGTTGATTCCCAGTATCGGATACATAATCTTCTCCTTTCGTTTATTTCAGTTAATCAATATTTTTCCGGCCCGTGATGCGCTACGGCCGCGCCTACTGCCCGGCTTCCCGCGCTTACCTTCCGATTCCTGAAGTGGAAACGACGGAGGCGTAGCGGTTATTTTGCGTCCGGTTGTTCCTTTTGTCGGAACGTGTAGTACGCATTAGCCTGCGCGACGGGAGTAAGTACTATCTCGTCTATATTAACGTGGGGCGGCTGCATGACGGCCCAAAGCACAGCCTCCGCCACATCCTCGCCGGTAAGCGGTGTCACTCCCTGATAAACGGCGTCGGCCCGTTGCTCGTCGCCGTGGAAGCGTACCAGCGAAAATTCCGTCTCCACCATTCCGGGACGTACCTCCGTAACCTTCACACCCTTACCCAGCAGATCTATCCGCATTCCCTGGCTGAGAGCGTGCACGGCGTGCTTCGAGGCGCAGTATACCGCACCTTTCTCGTAGGGCTGGGTACCGGCTATGGAGCCGATATTGACCACATGTCCCCCACCGGCCGCAACCATCCGCGGCACTATCCGGCGGGTGATATACAGCAGACCTTTGACGTTCGTATCTATCATCATCTCCCAGTCGTTCACCTCGCCCTCTTCAAAATGGTCGAGACCCGCGGCAAGGCCTGCGTTATTCACCAGTACATCCACCGTAGCCAGGTCGCCCGAAATGGAGTCTACCGCCGACTCGCACTGCTTCCGGTCTCTGACGTCGAACGCCAGAGCGAGAACCTCCACGCCGTGGTCGGCTTCGAGTTCTTTCTTGAGCGCTTTTAGCCTGTCCCAGCGCCTTCCCGTTATTATCAGGTTCGCACCCTCTGCGGCGAAAGCCCTTGCGGTCGCTTCGCCTATGCCGGAGGTGGCCCCCGTTACCATTACTGTCCGTACCATAATCATACCGTTTAATCTGTTCCCGTACCCGGAAGCGGCATATTTAAACTCTTTTCCGCAAGCCGCCGCAACTCTTCCGGCCCCTGCGGAGACGATGCCGAGACTGCACCGCCGGTCTATAATCCGGTACAAGCGCCGTAGGCCCGCGGGTATTCCAAACCGATGTTAAAAATAGGACAAATACCGGGTATTCACAAATTTTGTATTACTTTGCAGGCGCCCGCGGCGCGAACCCTGCGCCTGTGGCACGGAGAGTGCAAAAAACCGCTACCGGAATATGCTGAAACTGAATACCGAATTTTTTATAGCTCGCCGCATATCGGGTCGCGGCGGACGGAGCCGGAGCAATATCATGGTAGGTATTGCCACCGCAACCGTAGCTATCGGTACGGCGGTAATGATAATCGCGCTGGCTGTTATTTCGGGCTTTAAAAAGGAACTCACCGCCAAGGTGACCGGGTTCGGGGCGCAAGTGCAGGTGGTTAACCTCGACGGGAACACCTCGTTCGAGACCACCCCCATTTCGCTCAACCCACAGCTCGAAGCGGCCCTGCGGGCCATTCCCAACACATCCACCGTACAGCCGTATGCGATAAAGGGCGGCATCGTCCGGTCGAATGACCGGATGCAGGGCATCGTACTGAAAGGTGCGGGCGGGGATTACGACTGGACGTTCTTCGCCGACGCACTTACCGAGGGTGAGCTTCCGCAGGTCGGAGGAGAGAACCGCACGAAGGATGTTATCCTGTCCGTCCCGCTTGCATCGGTGCTGGGCGCCGGGGTGGGCGAGAGGCTCGAAATGCTCTTTATCCGGCCGGACGGGCCGCCGCGAAGGGACCTGTTCAAAATCTCGGGCCTGTATGACACGGGGTTCGAAGAGCTGGATATGGTCACGGTGGTCACCGATATCCGCAACGTGCAGCGGCTTAACGGCTGGGAAGGCAACCAGGTGACGGGATATGAGGTTAACTCTTCGGGCGGTAACCGTGAACGGTTTTACGAGGAGGTATACGATGCCGTATTCGAGGTACAGAAACCGGAAGGTGAGGTGCTGATGGCGCTCGACATTACCGAGCGATATCCCAACCTGTTCGACTGGCTGAAGGCCCACAACGTGAACGCGGCCGTAATTATCGTTATAATGCTGATGGTCTCCCTGCTGAACATGATATCGGCGATGCTTATCATCCTGCTCGAACGCACCGGTATGATCGGAGTGCTAAAATCCCTCGGGATGAATAATGGCTCGCTGGGTCGGATATTCCTTATCCGCTCCGGGTACATCCTCGGCAAAGGTTTCTTGTGGGGCAACGTGGCCGGTATCGGTATCTGCCTGTTACAGCGGTACACAGGATTGTTAAAGCTCGACCGGGCGGGCTACTTCCTGTCGGAGGTGCCGGTGGACTTGGGATTCGGGTGGTGGCTGGCGCTGAACGCCGGTACTTTTGCGGTGCTGGTGGCCCTGCTTGCGGTACCGACCACCATAATATCGCGCATCAGCCCGGATGCCACCCTTCGGTTACAGCAGGACAGGTAAGTTAATCAGGATATGGAGCCATATAATACCACGGAACCGAAACGGGAACAGGTGCGCCGGATGTTCGACGGCATCGCGCCGCGGTACGACCTGCTGAACCACCTGCTGTCGCTCGGAATCGACCGGGGCTGGCGTCGTAGGCTCGTACGTACCCTGCGGGCGGACGGACGCAAGGCCGTCCTCGATGTTGCCACCGGGACAGGAGACCTTGCCCTGTTGATAGCCCGCCGGTGTGCCGGGTCGGCCGTCACCGGGCTGGACCTGTCGGAGGGGATGCTCGAGGTGGCGCGGCGTAAGGTGGCGGCCTTGGATGGCGGGGACCGGATACGGTTTATAGCCGGGGAGGCGGAGGCGATGCCGTTCGCCGACGGCGGGTTCGACGCTGTGACGGCGGCATTCGGTGTACGCAACTTCCACGATATCCCGGCCGGGTTGGCCGAGATGGCAAGGGTGCTTGGCGACGGGGGCAGGATCTACATATTGGAGTTTTCCGTTCCGCGCAACCGGCTGTTCGGGGCGGTGTACAAATGGTATTTCCACCGGGTGCTCCCGCTTGTAGGGGGCCTTGTATCCCGCGACGGAAGCGCCTACCGCTACCTGCCCTCCTCGGTGGACGAGTTTCCTGCACCGGAGGAGTTTCTACGCCTTATGGAAGGAACTGGGTTCACCGACTGCAAATGCAGAAGGCTTACAAACGGGGTGGCCTGCCTCTATACGGGAACTAAAACCGACAGTAATTGAAACGGCCGGTATCGGACCGGACCCCGGGTAACCGGCCGATACTACACGGCCAAAAAAATAAAGTTTATGCGTAAATATTTTTTAATACTGTTCTTCTTCTCCGCACTGCTGTCTTCGTGCATCCGGGAAGGGGATATACGGATACTCGAGGTGGAAGACCTTCGCTTCGAATCGCTCTCCACTCCGGTGGTTACTTTGAGCGTGCAGAACAAATCGGGTAAAAACATAAAGATCCGGAGCGGCAGGTTTACCGTTAGTACTTCGGCAGGCCGGATAGCAGAACTGATTCTTACCGGTCCGGTGGATATACGCAAGCGGTCGGTCACTTCCGTAACACTGCCTATCCGGATGAGGATAACCAACCCGCTGGCGGCGGCACCACTGCTCTCGGGCGGGACCATAAATACGGACCGGATATTTATCTCGGGTGAAACCCGGGTTAAGGCCGGGGCGGCCAAGATTGATTTTGCGTTCGAAGATACGCCCCTTTCCCGATTAATCAGTATATTTGACCGATAATATCTATCCCCAATCGCCCTTGTATGAACAGTTGTTTCCGTTTGATATCCATATATTGCCTCCTCACGGCAATTTCCGTAACCGCCCCTGCGCAGGACAATAGTCTCCTTCTGAACAAACTTGCCGCCCCGGACGGCCCTGGTGGGTCGAGGGTAACGGTTACTGAGAGCGGCGAATCGGCCTCGATACTTAGGATGGCAGGGTCCACCCGCCGCAATTCCACCATCAGCGCCTACCGGGTAAGGATTTTCTTCGACAATTCGCAGAACGCCCGTTCCAATGCGTACGCCACTCTCAATCGGTTTCGCGAAATATATCCCGAGATACCGGTCGACCTCAAGTACGATGTGCCCTATTTCCGTGTAACGGCCGGTTACTGCCTCACCAAGGAGGAAGCCATAATTCTATGGGGCCGCATAAAAGATACATTCCCGAAGGCGTTTCTGATACCCGAGCCGGAAAACATCTCACTCGAAACGTTCCTGCGCTACGGTACGGCCGGGGTCGACGAGCCGGAACCGACCGACGTGCAGGTCGGCGAAACTGCGCTTTAATACACTTTCCCGAACCGCGATACGGTCAGGTTCGTGGTAAGCGGTTTTATAGCCGCTATACCATCCCTGAAATGGCCCGAAGCGTTATGGGCCTCAATCGCAGCTTCATCCCTCCACACCTCTATAAAGCACATAACGGAACTGTCGTCCATATCCTCGTACAGGTCGTACGAAATGTTTCCTGTCTCCTTACGGCTGCCGTCCACAAGATTACGGGTAACCTCTTTAAACTGCTCTTTCGTCCCCTCTTTGAGTACGGCTTTGGCTATTACGGTAATCATCGCTGTAATTTAAAATATTCCTCAAAGATAGTCATCCGGGCCGTTGTTTCAAATATATCTCGCGACCCCGCAGGGATTACCATATTTTATTACTGGGTAATCCATAAAAACCGATTTTTTAACGGAACTACCGGTTTTCCCCGTTACCTGGTATTTACTGTAAAATAAGAAAGCCCGCCGGAGCGGGCTTTCTCGAAATTTCCGGTAATTATCAGAAAGTATAACCGATTGTGAACACATAGGTGCGGGGAGGACCGAGGGCCATCGGACGGATCGAGTATTCTTTATTCAGCAGGTTATTGACCGACACCTGAAACCTGAGTTTGTCCGAAGCCTTCACTCCGAAGCGGAGGTCCCACAGCCAGTAATCGGTGTTGGTCCGTTTCCAGTACTCGGCGAAGGTCTCGCCGTCGCTTCCCACACCGAACAGCACGTCGCGTACGAAGTCCATCACCTCGTAATACTCGTGGGGCCGTTCGTCGAGGAAAATGTAGTCCGTAGCCAGCGTGCGGCTCTTCCATGAGAAGTTGGTGCCGATTGTGATACGGTTCCACTCGTAGTCGATACTGCCTTTGAATGTGTGTTTCTGGCGGTATTTAAGGTACTTAGAAGTGTTGGATTTCTCCTTCATCTGGAGAGGGTCGGTGTAGGTATCTTCGATGGCGTTCTTTTTCTTGTAATCCGGATCGGTCGGCTCGATATAGACATAACCTACATTGTAAAGAAACTTCATACCCGGAGCGATATTGTACGTACCGTTGGTCGATATATCGATACCCCAAATACGCGCCCTGTCGATATTATAGAAATTTGCTCCCAGTCCGAGCGGATTACCGCCCGCAAGCGCACCGATTAACTGGTCCATGCTGTTGAGCATATTATAATCCCCGTAGTCCTCGAAGAATCCCAGCCGGAATTCTATCATATTCTTGTAGTAGGTGTAGAACCCGGCGATATCCACGAAACCCTGGAACGGGCCGATTTTGTAACCCTGTACGAGTCCGATTTCGGCATTGATCGAAGTCTCCGCCTTGAGCTCCTTGTTCGGGAACACACCTGCACCCCCGATATCCTTCCGGGCATACTTCTCGGTGAGCGACGGGTAACGGTAACCCTGCCCCACGGAACCCCTCAGGAAGGTGTACTCGGCAAGCTGGTAGTTGAGACCTCCGCGGAAAACGGGCTTGAACGGGAGTTCGGTACCGAACATTTTTGTCTTGGCCTCCTTCTTGTGGTCGTCCACGCGGTAGTATTCGGCACGCATACCGAGCGACAGGCTCAGACGGTCCCAGAAACGGTGGTCGTACTGGAAGAAGAGCGAAATATTGTCGCTCTGGTGATTACCCGTTACTTCGGAATTGTTGGTTACGTGGTGGTAAGTGGTACCGGCCGTAATCTGCGCGTTCCCGATTTTCTTGTTAAACTGGTAGTCGGCGTAGAAGGTGTAGTTCTTGCTCACCACTGTCTTCTCCTCTTTCGGGTCGAGCGCGTTCACCAGCCAGGGCACGAGTTCCGAAGAATCGCCGAGCGGCAGGCCGTTGCTCATCAGGAACCCGATAAGGTCGATATAGTCGGCCGTCGTGGCGGTGGGGAACACCTTGTTGAGTTCGTCAAGACCCCAACCGAGGATACTGTTGAGGTTGCCCTCCGCCAGTCCCGGTAGTGCGGGCATCAGCCAGCCCAGAATATCCCCGTCGCCGGTGAAGGTGTCGACAAGGTCAATGACACCCTGATAGTCGGTGCCCATATTTGCGAGAATATCCGTCAGTGATTTCTGCGAACCGGAAACTATATTGTCGCTCTCATACTGGAAGCGGCCTTTGAAACGGTGGGCGGTGTTGTTGCGTGTGTTTATATAGTTGAAGAACGGGTCTATGTTGAAGGTGTTACCCTCCCGGCCCATGGTCGTTACGGCCGAAGCCTGGAGCGGCTCGGCACCGGAACGCCATACGAGGAAGTCCCCGTATTTATCGGTCATAAAATTGTAATTGACCCCGTAGTTTACGATATCTACGCTCGGCTGGTGGTAAGTAACGTTACCGCCCAGGTGAAAGCGCTTGCGGTAACCCTGGTCGCGGTACCCCTCGTCGTTGAGGAAGTTAAGGCCCAGAGTCACGTCGAAGTTACCGATACGTCTCGCGTGCGAAACGTCGATACCTTCGTACATCGGGTTCCGGACTCCGGAGAATACAGAGCTGCGCAGGAACGGTTTCACCTCGTGCTTACCCTCTTTCCACAGTGATTTGTCCCACCAGATATACTCGTCGTTGGCAGGGTTGCCGTAGATTCCCGCGTAGTATTTGATATTGGTCTTCGGAACCAGCCCGGGACGACCCGTACGTACGTTTATAAGCCCGTTGAGGGCCGAGGAACCGTATAGCACCGACGAGGCGCCTTTGATGACCTCCACCTGTTCTACGTTCTCCATCGGTATTATATTCCAGCTTATGGCGCCGTTGGCCGCACCGAGCACCGACATCCCGTCCACCAGTACGAGCGCACGGGAACCGATACCGTAGGTCCACCCCGCACCACCGCGGATGGAGGGCTGGTTGTCGTTTACATCCACACTCGGCAGTTTGTTCAGTACGTCGGCAAGGTTGGTGGGAATCTGCCGCGATACGTCTTCCTTCCGGAGTACATCCATAGACACGGTTAGTTCGCTCAGTTTCTGTTCGAAGCGTCCGGCGCTGACCACCACGCTTTGCAGCAGCTGCACCTCGGCCTTCATATAGATATCGCGGGTAATGGTTTCCCGTGCACCTACTACGACCGGTACCGTCTGGTCCTCGTAACCAATGTAGGAGAAGACGAGGTTGGCACCTCCGTCGGGCACATCGATCTTGTAAAAACCGTTCTGGTCGGTCGATACCCCGGTCGTTTCTCCCCTGTTGAGGTATATTACGGTCGCCCCTATGAGCGGCTCCCGGGACGTCTCGTCGTAGACATACCCCTGCACGCTCTGCGCCCACAGCGATACCGCCGGTACCACTGCCAAAGCTATAATCAGTAATATTTTTTTCATAGTCTTTTAAGTTCGGTTTTAGTCGAGGTAAAGGCCCAGATTCAGGTCCGAGGTGTATGTCATCCTGTCGATGTATTCATTGAAGTCGATGGCTAAGCCCGGCATCAGTTCGAACGACAGATCCAAATTCAGCATATCCAAAATTACCGGTACGATATCCAGAAGAGGTTTCAGCTCTTCTGCGTCGAGATATAAAGCATAATTCCCTGCAAAATAGTATAGCATCCCGCCTGCGGTCTCGGTGTAATCGAGAACAGGCTGGTCCGGATCCCGCTCGATAAGATTGAAACGGATACCCTCGTTGAACCAGCGGGTTAGTGTGGGATAAACGTCCAGCAGGTCGAAAATCATCGACAGGTCGAAGCCGGAGCCGCTATCGTCGTTATCATCATCTTCGCTCCGGGTACCGGCAGACTGATTCGACATTACCAGGTCCAGGATGGAGACAAGTTCAGGCCTGATATAAGCGTTTTCCCCGTCTACGTAGTATGTTATAAGGTTTTTAGGTGACTGGGTTTTTGGTCCCCTGTCCGAGTCCTCAAAACCGGTCAACAGTCCCAGAAAATTTAAATTGTCCGGCATGGGACTGTACGTGGCGGTTATATTCCCGTCGGTATGGAAAGTTACGTCGGTCAGCAGGACGTACAGCAGATTGTTGAGGACGGCATGCAGGAGCGCGTCCATTCCCGTGGGAGCGAACAGGTCCTCTCTTACAATCTCTACTCCGTTTGCGGTTTCATATTCCATGTCGACCTTCCACTTGTACATCAGGAGGAGATCGTTGTGAACCTCAACCTGCCCGTTGTTTGTAATGGTATGGCTGACGTAATCCATCATGGTGAAGGTCCCCTTGCGGGAAAGAAGGTTAGCAGGAATAGCCACATCTTTAAGGGCGAGCGTCATGGCGTAGTCGCCGTCCGTTACGCCGACGCTGCCCGTACAGGAGAAGGTGGTCCCTCCGGAGGTGGTGCCGCTGCCGACAATCGAGTAACCGGTGCCGGTCTTTGTGACCGTGAATCCGTCCACCGAGGTTACGGACTCGCCCGGGAATATCGCGTAGAATTTGATGCGTGCCGTGGTTTCGGACATCAGTTCGAAATATACGTCCTTGCCCGCAAGTTCGTTGTCGCTGTAAGTAAGTATGAGGGAGCCCGATACGTGGTCCCTGGCAGATTTTCCGGAATAGATTCTATTGAATTCAGATTCGATGCCTTCACCGTAGTAAGGCGCTTTGTCGTCGCAGCCCGTAAGGAAAGGTATTGCCATAAGGAGGCAAACCAACTGCCGTGTCAAAGTTTTCTTCATAAGATATAAGTCTGTTAGTTTTCGACAGTACAAAAGTGAGACATTATATCCGATATTTCAAGTTCCCCGTTTAGGATTCGACTCTCCAAACTGAAAATATACCGCTATCCGGCAAAAAATAGTAACTTGCGCTCATTAACTCCGTTAGTATTTATACCACCGGTCGGATTATGGAAATTTTGTTGTTCATAATTGAAAGACGGACTACCGCGGCCCGACCGATGTAACAGATAATATATTAAGGCTTTCCGGCCTGCCAACAGATGCGCTAACCAAATTTATACGGAGATGAATACCATGCTTCCCGCACTTGATATCCCAGCGGACTTTATGCCGGGTAAGGACCTTGAGTACAGCCTTTTAAGATACTACACCCGGTTCCCGTGCAAAATCAGGTCGGCAATCTTCTTCATGTGTACCGGCGGTACGTTCCGGGCCACGGTCAACTTCTCTGAGTATACGCTCCGTAAGGGCGATTTCGTATTTCTGGTGCCGGATAGTTTCATACAGATACACCATCTATCGCCCGATTTTAGGTTCAGTTTCGCCGTATTCTCGTCCGCCTTTCTCGACAAGGTGAATATGACCGGAACAGCGCTTGAATTTATACCGGCCATATCACGAAATCCGGTGCTGCGGCTTAGCGACGAGCAATTCACGCTGTTTTCCGACATATTCGATATATTGATACGGTGCCAGGAATCCAAGGGTGTGGTGCGCAATACCGAGACACATAAGGCCGTCCTGACGCTCATAATGCAGCAGGTGTCGCACCTCTACCCGGTAAGCCAGCCTGCCGGAGAGAACGGCAAAGGCCGTGACAAGGAGATTTACACCCAGTTCATACTGTTGCTGCACCAGTTTTACAACCGGGAACACCGTATCACTTTTTACGCCGAAAGAATAGGAATTACGGTGCAGCATTTCTGCAACATAGTGAAGAAGAACAGCGGCAAGAGGGCCACGGAGATTATCGATAAATTCCTGCTGATGGAGGCTAAGACCAGGCTGCGGTTTACCGATATGCCGGTTAAGAACATAGCTTTCGAGCTGGGGTTCAGCAACGGCAATTTTTTTTATAAATGGTTCAAGACCCGCACAGGGCAGACCCCGGTGGAGTACCGTAACGGGCTGGACGTTCCGTCGGAGAGCGACAGGGTGTTCGGACTTTGAGTTATCCGGGCCGGGTCCCGCACCCATTTGGCGTAACCTGCCCGTTTCTCGGGGTATCTGCTATTTCAGCGCCCTTTCGACGTAGTCCTTGTAGTCTTTCACCTCGGGTTTATAATCCGCGCTGAACAGTGGAGACGAAATCAGAAAGTCGGCCGATGAACGGTTGATGGCGGTGGGTACGTTGTAGAGCGTGGCGATACGGAGCAGTGCCTTTACGTCCACGTCGTGCGGCTGCGCCTGCATCGGGTCCCAGAAAAAAATAAGGGCGTTTATCTTACCCTCGGCAATCCGTGCGCCCAGCTGTTGGTCCCCGCCGAGCGGTCCGGATTTGAGAAGCGTGATGTCTGCGCTCTGCTCGTCGAACTCGATGCGCCGCTCAGTAAGGGTCTTTTCGACCATCCGTCCCGTGGTTCCGGTGCAGATAAGGCTGCAACGGAACAGGGCCTCCCAATTCCAACCAACCCACTCGGCCAGTTCGTGTTTCATATTGTCGTGCGCCACGAGGGCCACGGTAAGTTTGTTTTCTTTCAGTTTTATGTTTTTCATATTTCCGGTGGTTTAATGCAAAGTTAAAAATTAAGTATCTACTTCAGTTGCCGGGAAGGTCTGCGGCGGGGAAAAACTCCATGCCGTTCACCGATACTCTTCCGGATATTACCTATGCAATATCCCGGCCCTTTGTCCGTGGGAAGTTACGGCCATAAAGGAACCGGTAATCCGGGTCCGGACGGCAGAAATTTGTGGGTTTGTCAGGTTAGTAAAGGTCCTCCCGGGGATAGGGGAGGGCTCTCAGAGTTATTCGAACAGTTGGCCTTCGCGTATCGGGGGGGTGTAACCGAGGTGGGTGTAGGCCAGTTGTGTGGCTTCACGCCCGCGGGGCGTCCGTTTCAGGAAACCCTCCTTAATCAGGAACGGTTCGTAAACCTCCTCGATTGTGCCGCTGTCCTCACCCACGGCCGTGGCGATGGTGTTTAGCCCCACCGGGCCGCCGGAGAACTTCTCGATTATGGTCCGCAGTATCCGGTTGTCCATCTGGTCGAGGCCCCGTGCGTCGATATTGAGGGCCGTAAGGGCCACCTTGGTGATATGCAGGTCGATACGGCCTTCGCCCTTTACCATCGCGAAATCGCGTACCCGTCTCAGCAGGGCGTTCGCGATACGGGGCGTACCCCGGCTGCGCATCGATATTTCGAGGGTCGCGTCCTTGTCTATTCCTATTCCGAGGATTCCGGCCGACCGTTCGATAATACCGGCCAGCACCCCGGAGTCGTAGTATTCGAGGTGACACGTGATACCGAACCTTGCCCTGAGCGGGCTGGTGAGCAGGCCGCTGCGGGTAGTGGCGCCGATAAGGGTAAACGGGTTGAGTTCTATCTGGATGGAACGGGCCGAGGGCCCCTTGTCGAGTACGATGTCGATTTTGTAATCCTCCATCGCCGAGTAGAGGTACTCCTCGACTATCGGGCTGAGGCGGTGAATCTCGTCGATAAACAGTACGTCCCCGGCATCGAGGTTGGTCAGCAGCCCGGCCAGGTCGCCCGGCTTGTCCAGCACCGGGCCGGACGATACCTTCAGCGACGTTCCCATCTCGTTGCTGATAATATTGGCGAGCGTGGTTTTCCCGAGACCCGGAGGGCCGTGGAGCAGCACATGGTCGAGCGACTCTCCCCGCATCAGGGCCGCACTGATAAACACCCGCAGGTTGTCGACAATCTTCTCCTGCCCGCTAAAATTATCGAGCTCCTGCGGCCTAATGCGGTTTTCAAACTCGAGGTCGCTGCCGAGATTACGTATATTGGTGCCGTTCTGCTCCATTCCGGTTGCAAAGATATAAATATAATCGTTCGGTTAAGGCAATTGAAGAAATGTCATAGGGAGAAGCATTTACGGTGAAGCAGAAATAAGGGTGTCCTTTGAACTAAAATAAACAATCTTCCACTGGTACACAATGACCTGTAATATATTAATGTCATCCTGAACGACAGTGAAGGATCTCCCCACGGCGGGCCGTAAGCCAGCCACCGACCGTACCCCTTTGATGAAAATGTCATCCATGAACGAAAGCGAAGGATCTCCGGCCCGGACCCCGTCTATGGCGGGGCACACGCATGTCGGAGGTGTTGTGATGGACCTCCAATCCGTACAAAAACCTAAACGGTATCCAATAGATCCGCGACCACAAACGTGCTGCCGCCGATAAATACCATGTCGTCCTTTCCGGCCAGTGATAACGCCCGCTCCACGGCTTCGGGAACCGTGGGGCACACCCTTCCGCCCAGCCCGTGGGCGGCCGCAAGAGCGGCAAGTTCCCCCGCAGGCAGCGCCCGGCGGATAGACGGGTTGGTAAAGATATAATAGGCATCTTTGGGCAGCAGCGGAAGGATAGACGAAAGGTCCTTATCGCGGACGAACCCTATCACCATGTAGAGCCGCGCGAACCGCTCGCCACGAATCTGGTCCACCACCTGCGATATCCCGTGTGCGTTGTGGCCCGTATCGCACACCACCAGCGGCGAACGTCCGAGCACCTGCCACCTTCCCTCCAATCCCGTCGACAGGGCGGCCGTGGCCAATCCCCGGGTTACGGCCTCGGCAGGCAGTTCAACACCGTATTTTCGACGGAGAATATCAACGGCCGAGAGCACCGTAACGATATTGCGCCTCTGGTATATACCCGTAAGGTCGCACGGATATATCCCTACCGAGCCGTCCCGCAGGTCTTGAATCCGGTAATTAACTGTCTCGCATTCCCATTCCGCCCCGTTCCAAAGTTTTGCTGACTTGCCCTCCGACCCGTACGCCCGTGCGGAAACCGGATGCGATTCCTCAGCATTTTTTGCACCCCACCGTAAAGATTTTGCCTCCCCTCCGGAGTCCATGCCCTTAGTTCCGGCCGCCCGTCCCGCACCTGTATCGGCGGACTTTTCCGTTATTCCTGCATACTCCAATGGTGTCGCCGCTTCTCCGGCACCATTCCGCCTCACCCCGGTCCTTTCCCGGCCCAGGTAATGGTACTGTTCTTCCGCGAAAATTATGGGACTGCCGCCAAGCAGTGCTGTGTCGCGGAAAACTCTTTCCGTCTCTTCCTGCTTCTCCCCGATTACTACCGGGACACCGGGTTTGATGATTCCCGCCTTTTCCCCGGCGATATCGGCGGCCGTACCGCCCAGCAGGTCGGTATGGTCCAGCCCGATATTGGTTATGATACTTAGCAAGGGGGTAACGATATTGGTTGCATCCAGCCTCCCGCCCAACCCCGTTTCGATAACGGCGAAATCTACCTCCCCGCTTGCAAAATAGTCGAAAGCCATCGCCGCGGTGGCTTCGAAGAACGACAACCCGAAGCGTCTCATCTCTTCCATCCACTTGCCCGTAAAGTCCGTAACTGCCCGCTCGGGTATCATTTCCCCGTCGATGCGGATTCGCTCCCGGAAATCCCGCAGGTGGGGCGAGGTATAGAGCCCCGTTCGGTAACCCGCGGCGGTCAGCACCGAAGCCAGCATATGCGACACCGAGCCTTTGCCGTTGGTGCCGGCGACATGGATTATCCTGTATTTGAGATGGGGGTTGCCCAGAGCGGCCGAAAAGTCGGTTATACGTTCCAGCCCCGGTTTATATGCGTCCGCGCCGACCTTCTGGAAATCGGGCAGCATATTGTAAAGCGTTTCGAGTGTCTCCTTGTAGTCCATTCAGATTGATAGCACGGCAAATACGATGCAAAACGGGCTTGGCCCGGTTTACGTCAACAGGTTACATTTGCGCACTCGATAGGCCATATAGTATAGTATACACAGGCCGAAAACCAATACGGATATCCGCGCCACATAATCTCCGTAACGGGTGTAGAAAGTTATCCGGTCGTTGGTGACGATTTGGGTCGTGACGGCGGTCCGCACGTCCCAGCCCACCTTCTCGAGTACCCTGCCCCTCTGGTCGATAAAACCCGATACACCGGTGTTGGCGCTGCGGGCTATTGCCCGGCGGGTCTCTACCGCCCTGAGGCGGGCAAGGCGGAATAACTGCCGGTGTCCCTGCGTATCACTCCACCATGCGTCGTTGCTGATTATAAGCATTATATCCGCGCCCTTACGGACGAATCCGCCGTAGTATTCGCCGAAAACCCCCTCCCAACAGATGGCCGGTCCGGCCCGGGTGCCGTCCGCGGCGGTGAATACGTCACGCTCCGGGCCGTATCCCAATTGGCCGCTCACCCCGCCCAGATCGATATTGAACAGCGTCACGTTTCTGAGGTACTTATGGTAGGGGGTCGCTTCTGCCCCGACTACCAGCTTGGCCTTGTGGTAGATACCGGCGGGCTGTCCGGCGGAGAGCGCGAGTGCCGTATTGAAATTGTCGTAAAACCGGTCGCGTCCGGCCATATAACGGGCCGTCTCCGACACCTTATCGCCCGGCATATAGAAATAACGGGTCGAGGCGCCTACCACGAAAACCGTGGAGGGGTAACGCTCCTCTATAAAACGGCGGAACGCCCGGACGGTCGGGTCCGCCTCGAGGTCGTTCTCCGATATGGTTTCCGGTATGGAGGTCTCGGGGAATATTACGAACCGTGCATCCTGTAGCGCCCCGGTTGCCAGCGACAGCATAATATTGTTCTGCTCCTGCTGGCTGAGTATATAGCGCTCGCGGTAGGGTTCGATATTCGGCTGTACGGCCGTAACCGTTACGGGCCTGCCGGTCTCTTTATATGTAGTATATATTATAAGCGAAATTATTACCGGTACCGCGAGCACCGCAAGCCCCGCGGCCGCCACCGCCTTCGACCGCCTGCGGAAGGCCTCGAAAAAGGTCACGTTCATCAGCAGCACCCACAGCGACCCGCCGAATACCCCGGTGGTGTCGTACCACTGCACCAGCGGTATATCGTTGGCCAATCCGTTTCCCAGCGTCAGCCACGGGAAAGAGAGCTGGCCGTTCATATAGAGCAGTTCTGCCGATATCCATGCGCTTATAAGGAACGTATATGCCAGCGACCGCGGGGCCCGTTTGCTTAGCCAGTGATAGATGGTTACCACACCGCCGCACAGCACCACCGATATTATGACAGACATAATTGCGCCTATCGGGGCCGCATACCAGATCCACCATGTGGTTACGAGAGCCCACAGCCCGAACACAAGCGCCGACCAGCCAATCATACTCCGTACCCCGCCGCGACCCGCCGGGTAACTTTCGCTCACCGCCAGCAGCGGTACCAACGCCACCGGCAACGATATGCCCGACACACCTACCCACGGCAGAATCAATAACCCGGCAGATAGGAGTGCTAACGACAACCTCCCGTACCTGCATGTCGTCGGTGGATCCGTATGACGTATCGATTTACTCATAAAAAATGTTGAACGGCCGGAGAAGGTTCCCCCTGAAACGTCGTCCGCGGCGGATTGGTAACTCCTCAACCTGTAATCGGTTCGGCCTTCATAAACATTGGTCCGGCACCACGGATTAAACTCACCGTCCCGGGGCCGCGGACAAAGATAGATTATATTTATTAATTTTGTCGTTTAAACGATTGTTAAGGTCTGCACAGAGGTGGTTGTTTCGCTGTTCATAAGGGGTGTACTCATCGGTCTAGTGGCGTCGATACCGTTGGGACCTGTCGGGGTGCTTTGCATACAGCGTACCCTCAGCCGCAACCAGCGTTCGGGGTTCGTCTCCGGGCTGGGGGCAGCTTCTGCCGATATGATATTCGCCTCGATTGCATTCTTTTCGCTCTCGTTCGTGCTCTCGTTCATACAGGACAATATGACCGTTATCAAGGTCCTGGGCGGGATGTGCATCATGATAGTGGGAGTGAGCATCTTCATGTCGAATCCTGTGGTACAGATTAGGCGCAACAGGGCTGGCCGGAGCAACCTTTGGCAGGATTTTATATCGCTGTTTTTTATTACGCTTGCCAATCCGGCTTTTATACTTATATTCATCGCCCTCTTCGCCACCTTCGGGTTCAGCGAGCAGGCGCTCGGTATGGGCCGGGGAATGGTGATGATAGGCGGGGTGTACTGCGGCGGGGCCGCATGGTGGCTGCTGCTGACCTCGGTGGTGGGCCTGCTGCGCGGGCGTTTCAGGCCGAGACACCTGTTGTGGATAAACCGTATTACGGGAACCGCTATCGTCGTACTCGGGGCCGCTACGGTCCTGTTAATGTTCGTAAATACTCCGGTGGATGGATTACTGCACTGAAAAAAGGATAATTATTGCCATCGACGGGTTTTCGTCCGGGGGTAAAAGCACCTTCGCTCGGGAGATAGCCGCGCGGCTCGGTTATATTTTCATAGATACGGGCGCGATGTACCGTGCCGTAACGCTCTACGCCTTACAGCACGGGGCCATTGCCGGTGGAATGCTCGACGAGGAGAAACTTACCGGGATGCTCGAGGATATCGATATCCGCTTCCGGTTCAACCCCCAGCGCGGCGCGAGCGACATATATGTAAACGGCGAGCTGGCCGAGGGCAAAATACGCACCATCGAAGTGAGTAACTTCGTGAGTGCGGTTAGCGGCATCGCCGCGGTAAGACGTAAATTGGTGGCCATGCAGCAGGAGATGGGGCGCAACCGGGGGATTGTGATGGACGGCCGGGATATCGGTACGGTGGTCTTCCCCGATGCGGAACTGAAGATTTTCCTGACGGCCGACCCGGCGGTCAGGGCACGGCGCCGCTACGACGAGCTGCGGGCCAAAGGGATGGACGTATCGCTGGAGGAGATTGAGTGTAATATACGCCAGCGGGACGAAGCGGACCAGTCGCGCGAGGTGTCGCCACTGCGTAAGGCGGAGGACGCCGTGGTGCTGGACAACAGCCGTATGACCCTGCCGGAGCAGATGGACTGGGTTATGGAGCGGCTGGAAGTTTTGGGCATCAAAGGGAAATGTAAGATTCCCACGCGGGAGGGGTAGCGGTTCTGCGGCAGGATTGGATTATCCGGCAATGAGGCACGGGATAATAATAGGTAACTGTTTACAATTTTTGCACTACCTATTTAGCCTCCACCTCTCCCCCGTCGGGCCGCGCGTCTGCAAGTCAGAGTAAACATGTATATAATTACCTGAACTTATAACGGATTGAAGGTAGAAATAGACGATAAATCGGGATTCTGTTTCGGGGTGGTGCGGGCCATAGGGCTTGCGGAAGAGGCGCTCCGGCAGGGTACGGTATATTCGTTGGGCGATATTGTCCACAACAAGGTGGAAGTTCAGCGGCTGGGCGGACTCGGACTTGCGACCGTGGGGCACGACCGCCTCGGGCGGCTCGGAGCCGGGAGTACGGTGCTGGTAAGGGCGCACGGCGAACCGCCGGAGGTATTCCACCGGGCGCGGGCGGAAGGTTACCGTGTAGTGGACGCGACATGCCCGGTGGTCGCCAAGTTACAGGGCATCGTGCGCAGTGCCTACCGGGATATGCGCGAGGCCGGAGGGCAGGTGGTGATACTCGGCAAGAAGGGCCACGCGGAAGTGGTGGGACTTGCCGGGCAGGCAGGCGGCGATGTGATTGTGGTGGAGGGTCCGGACGACCTCGGGGCGATAGATTTCGAGAGGCCCGTTTACCTGCTGTCGCAGACCACGCAAAGCCTCACGCTGTTCGAGCAGATAAGCCGGGAAATCAAACGCCGTGCGGCGGACCCCGGTACGGTGACCGTACACGACACGATATGCCGTCAGGTCGCCAACCGCGAGCCGCACCTCGGGCAGTTCGCCAGGCAATTCGACGTGGTGCTGTTCGTAAGCGGCCGGAAGAGTTCGAACGGGAAGGTGCTGTACGGGGTGTGCCTCGGTGCCAACCCGCGGACTTACCTTGTGGAGGATTGCGGTGACCTGCGGGCCGAATGGTTCGCGGGGGCCGGTTCGGTGGGGATTTGCGGGGCTACCTCTACTCCCCGCTGGCTGATGGAGCAAGTAGCCCGGGAGGTGGAGTCCTTGGCCGCCCGCACCGGAGCGGACGAGACCCGGAAGCCGGAGAACCGGTAAGCACCGGCATGGAATAGCATTACGGACCGTGGGTATAGTGCCGACGGCGGAAAAATATACCCGGTCGCGGCATTGAAGCCGCGGAAGGGATAAAACTTTAAAATATGGATACTAAGAAATACCTGCTGCGGTCGCTTCGTTATATATTGAGGATGGTGGTCCTCCTTGCGGTGGTGTTCGGTGTGATGGCCCTTTTCGGGCTTATCGAACGGCAGAACGGCAATCTTTTCGAGGCGATTTTCGTTTCGCGTAACGGGGTTTTTCTGCTGGGGGTCCTTATCTTCCTTGCGGGACTGTATCCACGTCTGTCGTTCGGCGAAGTGACCACCCGGGGTAATATTCACTCCGACCGTCGCAAAATCAAGGAGGTTATGGCGCAGTACGGCTATGTGGTATCCCGCGAGGACGAGACCAGTATGGAATTCCGGGCAGGGAGACTCTCCCGGCGTCTGCTCGCGCAGTGGGACGACGGCGTTACCGTTACCGGACGGGGCGACAGGCTCTATATAGAAGGAATGAAGAAAGATATCTTCCGCCTTCAGGGCCGCCTGAGCATGGCTCTCGACCCGGAGGATTGATACGATTAAACGATATGAAACGGAAAAATTTAAAATACCCATTGATGGCCGCGGTGTTCGCCGCGGCCGCACTCCTTCTCGTTTCTGCCGGTAATTCCGATTTCCGGATGGGCAGGAACATGCAGATACTCGTGGACTTGTACAGGGACCTGAACCTGTTCTATGTGGACGAGCCCGACCAGGATCTTCTCCTTATGGATGCCGCCATGGGAATGACCTCGTCGCTGGACCCCTACACCGAATACCTTCCCGAGGAGGATATGGAGGAGTTCGAGGTGCTGACCACCGGAAAGTACGGCGGTATCGGCGCGCTGATACGCCAAAAGGGCGATTGGGTTCACATCGCCCAGCCCTACAAGGGATTCCCGGCGGATAAGAATGGCCTTACGATAGGCGATAAGATACTGCGCATCGACGGCCGGAGCGCCGAGGGTATCGGTTCCGAAACGGTCAGCTCCCTGCTCAAGGGCGACCCGGGCACCACGGTCAGTCTTGCGGTGGAAAAGTTCTACTCTGGCGAGACGGAAGAGCTCGAGATAACCCGTGAACGGATTTCGATATCGGGCATCCCGTACTACGGATTCGTAAACGACAGCATAGGATATATCCAGCACTCGGATTTTACCGAGAATTGCAGCAGCGATATGCGTAACGCCCTTATGGAGCTGCGCAAGGACGGAAATCTGAAAGGTCTTATCCTCGATTACCGCAACAACGGCGGCGGGATACTTCAGGAGGCTGTCAAAATCCTGTCGATGTTCGTGCCGAGAGATACGGAGGTGGTGAGCATGCGCGGGCGGCAGAAGGACTCCAACGCGGTGTTCCGCACCGAGACCGAGCCGGTGGACACGGAACTGCCCGTCGTGGTGCTGGTGAACGGAGGGTCCGCCTCGGCGGCCGAGATTGTCTCCGGGGCGTTACAGGACCTGGACCGGGCGGTATTAGTTGGCCAGCGCACCTACAGTAAGGGCCTCGTGCAGGCGACCCGCCCGGTGGGTTTCAACTCCTATCTTAAAATAACCACAGCTAAGTACTATATGCCCAGCGGCCGCTGTATACAGGCCGTGGACTATGCCCGCCGCAACGACGACGGCAGCGTGTCGTATATTCCCGATTCGCTTATTACGGAATATACCACGGCGGCCGGGCGCAGGGTGTACGACGGAGGGGGTATCATGCCCGACGTAAGGATGCCGGGCGAGTATGTGAGCCGCTTTACCATGATGGCCTACGGGCTGGGGTACATCGACGATTTCGCCGACCTCTACGTAAAAAAATACCGCGACCCTGTCGATCCCGAGAATTTCCGCCTGTCGGACGGGGATTACCGTTGGTTTATGGAATTCATGGAGGACAAGCCGATGGATTACAGTTCGGAGACCGCCCAGGCCCTGCGGGCCCTGCGGGAACGGGCGCAGAGGGAGCTCTATTACGACCGTATCGGCGACGAGATAGAGCGGATTACCGAACTTATGAAGGACGACAAACAGGGGAACCTTCTACTGTACCGCGACCAGATTACAAAACTTATCGAGGACGATATCCTCCTCCGGCAGTATTACCAGCAGGGCGTTATACGGCACTCGCTCAACTTCGACGAAGAGGTTGCCCGGGCCGTGGAAGTCCTCTCCGACACCGAAGGTTACCGCAACATTCTCACCAGCCGGGATACGGAGAGGAAGTAACGGTGCCATCATGCGGAGTCCGGTATTATCCGGGTTGCCGGGGCCGGAAATAATTGCTACGGTCTCCGTCAAGGCCACCGGAGGCAGCGGTGTAGAGGTAAAAACAACAGCGGCGTAATAAGATGAAGATAACACTCGGTTCGATATTGGGCAGGGGCGGAAGGCTGACCTTCCGGCGAAGGATATTCATTATCGTCGCCGGGCTGGCTATCGGGACCACCTCGCTGCTGTTTACCAACTATATGGCCAACCGGCTGAGGGAGAAGGAGCAGAACGAGGTGCGGATGTGGACCTACGCCATGGAAAACACCATGAACAACCCCATCTTCAATCCGTTCTTCCAGCTTCCCGAGGGGGGCCGCAGCGGTATTCCGTTCGTCATCGTGGACGACAACCTGCGCGTGGTGCAGTACGACCTGCTGCCCGAAAAGGTAATAAACCACCCCGACCTGCTCCGCAAAACAATCGACAAACTGTCGCGCACCAATAAGGAGATTATAATTACCGACCGGGGTTTCAATACCTATTACCTGTTCTACGGCGAATCCCGCCTGCTGAAGATGCTGACATGGTTTCCGCTGGTCCAATTGCTCGTCATATTTATTTTTATAACGTTCGGTTACATAACCTTCATGTCCACCAAGCACGACGAGCAGAACCGGGTCTGGATAGGACTTGCCAAGGAGACGGCCCACCAGTTGGGCACTCCCACCTCGTCGCTTCTCGGGTGGATCGAGTACCTGCGCAGCCAGCCGGTGGACCAGGCGGCTGTGGACGAGATGGGCAAAGACCTAACCCGGCTGATGAAGGTGGTGGACCGGTTCTCGAAAATCGGTTCCGAGACGGTGCTCTCTCCCGCTAATATCAACGAGGTGGTTGGGAACAGCGTCCTCTATTTCCGCACCCGGGTACCGCGCAACGTGACCATAGAGTACAACGGCCTCGCCACCGCGCCGGTGCAGGCTATGATAAACAGCGCCCTGTTCGAATGGGTTGTGGAGAACCTGCTCAAAAACTCGCTCGACGCCCTTCAGGGCAAAGGCCGTTTGGAGGTGAAGATAACCTCCGACGAGAACCAGGTCTACATCGACGTCGCCGACACGGGTAAAGGGATATCCAAGGCCAACTTTAAACGGATTTTCGAGCCGGGCTTCACCACCAAGACCCGCGGCTGGGGGCTGGGACTGTCGCTGAGCAAACGGATTATCGAGGATTACCACAAGGGGAAAATATTCGTGGTGGACTCCGAGGTGGGCAAGGGAACGACCATCCGTATCACCCTGAAGAAAGTTTACGTTTGAGGCGACTACCCGGTCGGTCGTGAAATAAAACCCGGACACATTTTATGAGACAATACGCTTATAACACTTCCGATACGCTTCCGCTCTCTGGCGGTGCAAGCGGTGTGGAGTTGTCGGCAGGCGGTCCCGGGTCAGGTGTGGAACGGTTTATGGACCCTGCAGGGCCCGGCCCGGCCATCGGCGGACCGGGTAACGCCGGGTCCGACACCCTGTCAGCCTTTGCCGACGGTCTTACGGCTGTGCGGGAAGCCGCCGTACCCGCGGACACGGTGACGGCCGCCGATATTTTCGGCCCCGCCACCGCTCTGGCCACACAAGAGCCGGGTCCTTCTCCATTCTTCGAATGGGTGCTTACGGGTAATGTACCCTACTCATTGGCGGTGGTCGTGCTATTTGCGGGGTTCTGCCTGCTGTTTTACTACTTCCGACCGCACGCCGCAACGGTCGCCGGGCTGTTCCGCGGTACGCTCTATATCGAAAACCTGCTCGGGGAGCACAACTATATTTTCGAAACTTTCAGGAGGTTGCTTATTCTGCTGGGCCTGCTTGCCTCGGGGCTGACCATAGTCCGCTATTGCGACAGCGCCTTCGGCGAAGCTGTAAATTCTTCGCTGCCCGGGTGGGCGCAGATGCTGCCCGTTCCGGTCGTTTGGGGCGGTCTGCTGGCGGCATGGTTCTGCCAAAATTTTATCCTGCGGGCGGCGGGGTGGCTCACGTACGGCAGCCGTTTTACCGACGACCTTATATCTCTGCGTAATCTCGGTTACGGATTGGTGTTCCTCTTTACCGTGCCGCTGATGTTTACTCTCGCGCTTGCTCCGCAGGCCGCGTTGCCGGTGCTTTCCTGGGTATTCCTGCCGATTGTTACGGGATTGTTAATTTTCATTCTTATAAGGACATATATGCTCTTTATTGGACAAAAAATTTCGATTTTATATTGGATTTTGTACCTTTGTGCCGTCGAAATTTTACCTGTCAGCTTCCTTGTCGTACTCTCTGTCAGGAGCCTGTCGTAATAAAAACCTATCAAGTTGAGTATCAAGAAAATATTGGTGTCACAGCCGAAACCGGCCATCGTCGAAAAGTCACCTTATTACGAGATTCACACAAAGTACGGTGCCGAAATAGATTACCGCCCCTTTATACGTGTCGAAGGTGTTTCACTTAAGGAGTACAGGAGCCAAAGGATAGATATTCTCTCCCATACGGCCATCGTATTCACGAGCCGGACCACGGTCGACCACTTTTTCCGCATCTGCGAAGAGTCCCGCATCACGGTACCGGAGACGATGAAATACCTCTGCAACACCGAAGCCGTCGCACTTTACCTCCAGAAATATATCGTTTACCGCAAGCGAAAAATATCGTTCGCGGACGGTACGTTCAATAATCTCATGGAGTTGATACTCAAGCATAAGAACGAGAAGCTGCTGCTTATTCTTTCCGAGCCCCACAAACCGGAACTCCCGCTGACGATGGAGAAACTGAAACTGGACTTCCACCAGTTGATCCTTTCGAGAACCGTAAGCTGTGACCTTTCGGACCTGAAGCTGGACAAGTACGACCTGCTCGCGTTTTTCAGCCCGTCCGAAATCGCTTCCCTTACCGAGCAGTTCGGGACGGCTGGTTTGCCCCGTATCGCAACTTTCGGCAACGGCACGGCAAAGGCCGCGGTAGACGCGGGCCTGACGGTAAACGTCAGCGCGCCCACCCCGCAGGCCCCCTCGATGGCCAAGGCTATCGATATTTATATCAAACGTACGGACGCGGGCGAGGATGTTCCCCCGGTGGAGATAGTCTCATCCAACAAGTCGGAGGAGTTTCTCAAGGCGCAGGAATCCAAACCCAAAAAGCAGAAGAGCGTCAATGGCAAACCGACGGGTGTCCCCGATGGCCGGCCAGGCACCCCGGGAAAGGAAGAAGCCGGGCTGAAAACTCCGGCCGTGGCAGCCCCGCGGAGCGGGAAGTCGGCCAGTTGACTTGTATTATAACAGAATATTAAGCGGGTATTCTGGTCCGCTTTTTTTATAAACCGATACGTTGGACAAAGAATCGAAAGATATCGCTCCGGACGCGACCCTGCCCAAGCGGCAGCGGCTGTCGGGCACCAAGGCCATCGAGCAACTGTTCCGCGACGGTAAGGGCGGTTTCGTTTACCCTTTCCGGTATACTTTCACCACTGTCACGGATACCGGGGCCCGTACCGAATCCCGGGCGGCTGCAGGAGAGGGCCGGGCCGCCGGTGCAGGAGAATCCTACACGGTCCCGCCAGACGACCCGAACGGTGCAACCTCCGGTACGTTAAGAGACGCGGAGACGGCCGGGAACGCTATGGCCCTCCCACCCGATGGAGCCGCATTCCCGGAGGAGGGTCCCGATAAAGGGAATATACCCGGGATACCGGCAACCGGGAAAGGCACGGAGTGCGGCAGTTTCCGCGTACTTTTTTCCGTGCCCAAGCGTTACCATAAGAGGGCTAACAAACGCAACCTGCTCAAACGGCGGTCGCGCGAGGCTTTCCGGCAGGCTAAACAGGGCCTTACCGGCTCGGTTGCCCCCGGCAGTCAGCTCAGGGTCGCCCTGATTTATTCCTCCCGGGAGGTGGAAGATTACCGCAAGATAGACAATGCCATCCGCAAAATCATATCGCAGCTTCGCTCGGCAATGTAGGCGAGTGGCCGTGTGGCCGCTTATACTGCTCGTGCGGTTATACCAGTACTGTATTTCACCGCTGCTGCCGAAGGTGTGCCGGTACGAACCCTCCTGCTCGGTCTACGCGGTGGAGGCCCTGCGTAAATACGGCCTGTTCAAGGGCACATGGCTCGCCGCCCGGCGTATCGTGCGGTGCAATCCCTGGGGCGGAAGCGGCTACGACCCGGTTCCGTAGGTTTCCTGCGCCGACCGCTTACCGGCAAAATACCGACCCGCTATTTCCGGGGAGCCGGATTTTCCTTTCTTCATTCTCGTCACCGCCGGTTACTCCTTCTGAGGATGTACAATAAATTCGGCCGGCGGGAATTACAGTCGGTGCACCTTATAGTTCCGTCTCCGGGTAGATTTACCAGAAGCAGGTATTCGTAATCTTCCCGGTTCCACATTTCCCGGTCGCTATACTCGACAGGCGGCAGGGGAAATACTATTTTGATAGTGCTGATTTCAGGGATATAAAGATACCGGCCCTCCTTTTCCGGGCTTTTAGGGTCAAAACCCACGACACTGCCGTTGTACCAGAGGGAGCCTTCACGGTTTATGTAAGTATAATCGTCATAAAAATTCCACACCGATTCACCCGGCCGGTATTCCTTTACCAATTGCCAATCCCAACCTGTGTACGTGTGGTAAATCCCCAATACCGGGAGGCGGCCTGTAAACGGATTGAAATCCTTCAAATGTTCCATCTGTGAAATTTTTCGGCCCTCCCGAAAACAGAAAGGGCATGGTTTCGACCTCCTGCAACCGGGATGTGAGCCACCCTGAAAACGAAAGTCGTCGCCACGCCCGAGCCATGCCCCGGCGCTGCGACCGGGGCATAACAAGGACTGACAACTCCAATACCGTTTTCAAATCTCCCCGAAGCGGGAAGGGCTCACTTTGTTACAGGTATAAAGCTGTGTTCCTTTTTACTATAACGCAAATATACGAATAATTCTCCAATAAAGGGAGGCGGGGACTGATTTGTAGCATCCCGAGAAGCCGTAATATAACAAGGAGTCTATCTTTGTGGATATAAAACGATACTTTTTGTCTTGTTACGACCTACGAACGCATTAGGAGCAGAGGCTGCTCGCAAGCTATGCCCTGCCAGTAGAAAAACAATAAAACCGATACTTTTTGTCTTGACACAAAAAGTATCACAAAAAAGTCAAGGCGCTCGAAAAGGCGCCGGGAGCACTCCTTCGGAGTGTATAAGAAAGGAACATTGCCGTGAATAAAGATGTCATCCTGAGGAGCCGCGGTGAGACAAGGGCATAAGTAATATGTCATCCTGAGGAGTGTAACGACGAAGGATCTACCGTTGGTTTTATACTAAAGAAGATTCTTCGCTTCCGCTCAGAATGATATATATTATATGCGGCCCGCCACTCGCCTCCGGCGGGCCGCACTTTTGCAAATCAGAGGTAACTATCACCCGAAATTATTAAGTAAGGTCCACCTACCACCGGTGAGTGGCTCTCACTGCCCTTTATTATTCTACCGGCCGCCCAAATAAGCATAAATACCTACGGTAAACGGGTCAAAAAACCTATCGCGGTGAGTCGGGCCGGGGGTAATTTTGTATTTTAAGGGTGTGTCTGCATGCCCCGGTAGCCGGAAACTCGATAAATGGGGAAATATTACGACATTCTGATGCAGGACGTAAGGATGCGCGAGGGTCTCTCCTCCTGCATGAACTGCGGGGTCTGCACTGGTGTATGCCCTTCGGCCGAGTTCTATCATTACGACCCCCGGCAAATAGTCAATATCGTACAGTCCCGCAGCGACGAAGCCATCGAAGAGATACTGCGCAGCGATGCCCTCTGGTATTGCGGCGAGTGTATGTCGTGCCGCCCGCGATGTCCGCGCGGCAATACGCCAGGGTATGTGATTCAGGCCCTTCGGAGGCTGTCGCAGATCGAGGGGTTCTTCGTGGAGTCGGAAAAGGGCCGCCAGCAGTTTGCCATCAAGAAGGTTATCGGGGGGAGTATCATTAGCGAGGGGTTCTGTATTTACCCGAAGCTGGTCGCCGCCGAGCTTCACCCGGAGCAGGGGCCTGTCTGGAAATGGATACTTGATAACGACGAGGAGGTATACGGGCAGTTTACCCCGGTCTACCGCTCGGGCGGCGAGGGCGCCCTGCGCAAGGTGGACGAGGATACGATGGCCGAGCTGCGCCGGATATTCGATGTGAGCGGGGGAACGGAATTTTTCGACAAAATAGAGGCCCACTCCGACCGCAAGGCCCGTGAAATGGGCTACGACGGTGCGGACGACAGCTATTTTATGGATGTCTACACCGCAAACAGCGGTGAGCACACGATTTAGTGTCCGGACGATATTGCCCGGGTAGTATTCGGCAAACGGCGGTGGGTGCAATAATTCCCGAACGCCCTTTACCCGGCGGGGTTCACTGGAAAGGCCTTCCGGAAAGTATGCGGGCGGCCGACAGATAAAAAGTTACCTATTATGAGGGGTACCGGTTGGAAGGAGTACCAGAAGGAGATAGCGGACGACAACTATTTCTACGTCCGCAGCTGTATACGGCAGAACTTTTTTCCGGGTTCGGAAAAGGCTTTCCTGTCCATCCTGCGCAGCGATCTGGGTAAGGACGTGGGAGAGGACCTGAAACACACCTCCTGTACGGGAATAGGTTATCATACCGATATCGTCTCGCTGGAGACGATTATGACCGTGGTGGCCAGGCAGTTCGCCCTTATGACCGAGGCCGGGTACGAAAACCTCACCTCATCGTGCATCACTTCGTTCGGGATATATACAGAGATGCTCGAAACATGGCACGAGTTCCCCGAGACCGAGGAGCGGACGCGCGAATACCTTTACAAGGCCACCGGCCGGGAGTTCACGAAGCCCCGCAATGTGGCCCACACTTCGGACGTAATTTATAAACACCGCGAACGGATAGCCGCGCAAGGCAAGATAAAGCTGGTAAATTCCGTGACGGGCAAACCCCTGCGGGTGGTGGAGCATATCGGGTGCCATTATGCCAAGCTGTTCCCGAAGAAGGGGGTGGGCGGTTCGGAGTTCCCATACGTGCTGGCCGGGATGATAGAGTCGTGGGGCGGCGAGGTGACGGACTATCCCGAACGCAGGCACTGCTGCGGATTCGGTTTCCGCAACTACCTCGTGCAGGCCAACCGCGGGTTTTCGATAGCAAATTCACAGAAAAAACTGGAATCGATGTCGCGCTACAAGCCCGACTTCATAGTTACCAACTGTCCCGGGTGCGCCATGTTCCTCGATAAGTGGCAGTACACAATCGCCGAGATGGAGGGTGCTATTTACGGGCAGGACGGCCGGGGAATCCCGGTGCTGACCTACGAGGAGATGGCCGGGCTGGTGCTCGGGTACGACCCGTGGGCGCTCGGGATGCAGATGCATCAGGTGGCCGTGGAACCGCTGCTCGACAAGCTGGGAATAGAGTACGACCCGGCGGCCAAATATCTGGGGCGCAACGGTAAATACCTCGGGATACCCGACCAGGGAGCGGTGAATATGAACTGTACTTCACAGCCCTATATGAGGACGTTATGACGGGAAAAGTTATCATAATCGGCGGAGGGGTGGCCGGTTTGCAGGCTGCCGCCACCCTGCGGGAGCTGGGTCTTACGCCGGTTATAGTGGAGAAAACGACCCATATCGGCGGTAAGCTCAACGACTGGCACAAACTGTTCCCCTCGCTTACGCCCGCCGCGGAGGTGCTGGCGGAGCTTAAAGGCAGGCTGGACGGCGCTGAAATCCTTACCGGCACCGAAGCCGTGGAGATTGCACCCGGCTCAGTAACCCTGACCGACGGTCGCCGGATGGAGGCCGACGCTGTGATAGTGGCCTCCGGTTTCGAGGTGTTCCCCGCCGAACTCAAGGAGGAGTACGGCTACGGCCTGTACCGCAACGTCTATACCACCGTTGATATCGAACGGATGTTCAACGAGGGTCGCGTCCGTCTTCGGGACGGTTCCGCACCCCGTCGCATCGCGTTCCTGCACTGCGTCGGGTCGCGTGACGAGAAGGTCGACCAGTGCCACTGCTCGCGCGTCTGCTGTATAACGGGCGTGAAGCAGGCGATGGAGATGAAGGCGCTGTTTCCCGAGGCGGAGGTATATAACTTCTATATGGACATACGGATGTTCGGTCCGGGTTACGAGGAGATGTACCGCGAGGCTCAGGAGAGGTGTAATATCCATTTCATCCGGGGCCGGATATCCGAGGCCGGAGAGACGCAGGACCGCCGTGTGCAGATAAAGGCCGAGGATACGCTTATCGGCCGCCCGCTGAAAATGACGGTGGATATGCTGGTGCTTATCGTAGGGATGAAGGCCGGAAGGAGCAACGAGGCGCTTGCCCGGTGTCCGGGTATTTCGCTACGGCCGAGCAGGTTCGCAGACCCGGCGGACAGTTTCTGCGGCAACGTCTGCTCCGGAGCCCCGGGAATTTTCTACGCCGGGACGGTCACCGCGCCCAAGAACGTGGGCGAGAGCATTAACGAAGGTGCCGCCGCCGCGGTGAAAGCGGCGGAGTATATAAGGTCGAAGGGGTAACCGATCCTACCTCGGGAACTCACCGGCCGCTTCGGGTCGGTTCCGGCCCGCCCGGGTCCTGTCACCCCGCCCCGGCGGGTAAACACGGCGAACCGGCCTGAGAAAGATAATGAAAATGGCAATCGACAGATCGATAAACTGGGGATACAGCATCAGCAGGCCGAGGGCGGTGGATATGGACGCCAACGACCACGAGGCGGCCGCGCGCCTGCTCCGCAAGCTGCCGGAACTTCAGGCGTGCATCGCCTGCGGGTGCTGCGTGGCGACCTGCACTGCCGGCAACCTTACCGATTTCAACTTCCGCCGGGTGCACACGCTCGTGCGCCGGGGCGAGTACAAAGGGGCCTACGACGAACTGAACAAATGTATGCTCTGCGGCAAATGCCGCCTTGTGTGCCCGCGCGGTATCAACACCCGGGCGGTGGTGATGGCGGTTAAACGTATCTTGGGCGAATACTAAACCGGGCGATGGATATATTGCAGGGTGAAATATTCCGATATTATGACCACTTCGTCATCCCGTTCAATATAGGGGTGTGGGTGCTGCTGGCCGTTATCGTCTATAAATACGTGCGGTGGTTCTCGCGGCTGGCGCCTGCCGACAAGTCGGCAGTGGGGCGGGGGTTGCTGTCCCGCAGGGTGTTCGGCGCCATGGGTGAGGTGGTGAGCGAATCTTTATTACACCGGCGGATATTCCGCGTAGACCCGCTGCTGGGTTATATGCATATGAGTCTGGCGCTGGGATGGTTCCTACTGATTGCCGTGGGGTGGGTCGAGGCTTCCATCCACCTTACCGAAGGATTCGCCCCCCTCCACGCCCATGTGTTTTACAAATATTTCGCCCCGGCGCCGACCGGTGCCACGGCCGAAAAGGTGATTTCGAACTTGATGGACCTGCTGCTGCTGTTCGTCCTGTCGGGTGTGGCGCTGGCGTGGTTCAAACGCCTGCGTTCCCGCGCTCTGGGGATGAAACGCACCACGAAACATGTGCTGGGCGACAAGATAGCACTCTCGGCCCTGTGGCTTATTTTTCCCGTCAGGCTTCTGGCCGAGAGCGCTCAGGCCGGACTGAAGGGGATACCGTCATTCCTGACGGGGAACCTCGGAGGGTGGATGGTCTCGGCGTTCGGGGAGGGGTTCGTGGCCGGATTCTCCGTGGTAGCGTGGTGGGTCTACTCGATAGTGCTGGGTGTGTTCTTCGTTTCGATGCCGTTCTCGCGCTATATGCACATTTTCACCGAGATACCGCTGATTTTCCTGCGGCGGTTCGGTTTGCGGAGCGGGGAACAAAGTTCGGCTTTCGACCATTTCCAGATAGAGTCCTGCTCCCGTTGCGGGGTGTGCATAGATCCGTGCCAGTTGCAGGCCGATGCGGGTATCGACAACGTGCAGTCGGTCTACTTCCTGCGCGACCGGCGGTACCATAACCTGTCGGGCGAGGTGGCCTCGAACTGCCTGATGTGCGGACGGTGTGAGGTGCGGTGTCCGGTGGGGATCGAACTCAATACGTTGAGGCTCAACAGCCGTGAGAAGTTCTCGGCGCTTCCTGCCGACGACCGGTATGCCTATATGGCAGGCTCGGACCGCTCGTCGGGCAGCGGCCGGGTAGGCTACTTCGCAGGCTGTATGACTCTGCTGACCCCCAAGATACTGCGCTCGATGGAGCGGATATTCGACGCGGCCGGGGAGCAGGTCTGGTGGGCCGACCGCGAGGGCGGGGTGTGCTGCGGACGGCCTCTGAAGCTCTCGGGCGAAATCGAAGCCGCCCGACGTCTGATGGATCATAATTCACAGTTGTTCTCGAACCACCGGATTACAACGCTCGTCACCTCCTGTCCAATCTGCCTGAAGGTATTCCGGGAGGATTATGATTTGGGTTCGGTCGAGGTCCTGCACCATTCGGAGTATATCCTGCGGCTGATACGGCAGGGGCGGCTTGAACTCGGCAGGCAGGACGCTGTCTATACCTACCACGACCCCTGTGAGCTGGGCCGCGGCTCGGGCATTTACGAACAGCCGCGGGATGTCATACGCTGTGCCGGACGGCTTGTCGAGGCGTCCGAGAACCGCTCCGATGCCCGCTGCTGCGGAGCCAGCCTCGCTAACCTCGAAATCGGGGAGGCCGCCCAACAGCGAATAGCCGCGTCCCTCTCCGCCCATTACAAAGCCACCGGAGCCGACACGCTCGTCACCTCATGCCCTCTCTGCAAAAAGACCATCGTCCGCTCTTTCGGCGACGTGAGGGATATATCGGAGGTGGTGGCCGGGGCCCTCGTATAGGAATGAAATCTGAGTTATATACGATTATGGGGACTCTTAGACCGTCCGTCACTCGTCTCTTGAAAGATGATTTTTCATTCGGTGCACCCTTAAATTTGGCTGTAATAAAAAAGAAAAACAGGACAGGTTTTTGCATTTATGATAATAAGTGCTATATTTGCACTCACAAAATCGCGGGGTGGAGCAGTTGGCAGCTCGTTGGGCTCATAACCCAAAGGTCGAAGGTTCGAGTCCTTCCCCCGCTACTAAAAAACAATAGAGGGTCTTTTGACCCTCTATTGTTTTTTAATATGGGGAAGGACCGAACCGTAGGTTCGGCTTTTCGGAGCAGTGAGAGCACGGCTGCTCGCAGACGGTGCCGAGTCGCGACGAAAATAAACGAGAATTGCGTTGCAATTCGAAGTTAGTCCTCCCCCTGCTCTTTATAACAGAAGGTTCTGTAACTATATTTCAGGGAGGAGGGCAGAGCAAATTTATTTGAGCTATGCCGAGCGACGACAGACAAAAAACAAGCATTTGCTTAAGCAAATGCGCAGTTAGTCCTTCCCCCGCTACCACAGAGGATATCTTAAAAAAGGTATCCTCTTTTTTTATTTCAATAGAATTAGGATAACTAAAAAGGAAATATAAATGTTCAGGTTTTTTTGCTATATTTAGTAATATTGATTTTTTACTATGAAAAATTACAAATATTACCTCAAATTTTTGTGGGTTATCAGTTCGGCCCATTTTATGGCTTATTTTATTGCCGGTATTTTGGCTCATAATATATTCGATTATGAAAATTTATTTCAGCCTGAAGAATTATCACTTTTGATGCGTCCTGTTTCATCTCCTATAGTTTCACTTGGACCTGTTCTTCAATTAATAAGGGGGCTGTTATTGGGGTTTATTCTGCTCCCCATTCATAAGGTTATTTTGGAGGAGAAATATGGAATATACAAATTAGGTGTGCTTATTTTCGGTCTATGCCTGATTTCCACGATAGGACCCACTTCGGGGTCATTTGACGGATTTATATATACTACGATACCCGTGATAAATCAGATTGTCGGTTATTTCGAGGCTATCGTATATGTTATACTTTTTTGCTTATTTATTCGGATACCATATAAATACAATAAAAAATGGATACACTTCCTGTATTTGATCTTTATTGTATGTGTATCGGCTCTTTTAATATCGGCATATTTGAATGCTATCGGTTAGCTGAATTTATTTGTGCTATACCGAGTCGCGACCGAAAATAAACAAGCGATATGCAATATCGCACCGTTACTACTTCCCCGTTATCGGCAAAACCGGTACCTTACCAATCTTCTCGTTTACCCACCCCGCAAATTCCCGTACCGATGTAAACAGCCCATCCGGGTTCATCGCCTCCAGAATTTGTACGTCGGCCGTTTCCGCCCAGGCGGCCGCGATTACCGGCACTCCTACCGCCCTGCTGGCGGTTATATCACTCGGGGCGTCGCCCACGTAGACGGCCTCTGTCGGCTTCAGGCCGAACCGCTCGAGCACGGCCCGGATACCTTCGGCTTTGCGCTGGCCGTGCGGGGAGCCGGTCTCGACCTGGTCGAACAGGCCCGTCATGCCGTACCGCTCGAGCGTGATGCGGCAACTCCGGCCACCCTTGCCCGTAACCATCACCACCGTCATTCCCCCGGATTTCAACCTCGCGATTACTTGGCGCATTCCCTCGAACGGTTCCGGACACATATCGTGGAGCCGTTCGTAGTGGCGGATATAGTCATCCACCCCTTGCCGGTAGTGTTCCGGGATTAATTGCATTATGGTACCTTCCTCGCTCGGCCCGAACGTGGCGATTATCTCCCCGTCGGTCAGTTTCTTTCCGGCGAGGGGTTCTATCGCTTCTCGAAACGCCGCAATGCAGAGCGGCAAGGTGTTACCGATGGTACCGTCGAGGTCGAAAATTATTGCTTTAAGCATATCAGCTATTTTTCCACTATGATATATTGTTCTGTTATTTCGGGAGGTCCGCCCCAATACCAATACCTGAATGTATAGAAGTCTGCCATCGGTTCTTCGTCCCGGCCGGAAGGACAAAGGTAAATATACTGGTTATCCATGTTCCGGAAATCAGCACGGCTGCCGGGCGCCGGGTCGAAAGATACCCATCCGTGTTCTGCGAAATGGACTTCCACCCATTCCCGTCTGGGATCGTCATCCCCATTGGAAGTCAGCCCGTAAACATTTCTCGCGGGCACGGAGTTAGCCCGGCATAATGCTACCATCAGGTGGGAATACTGTCTGAAACTTTCCATTAACTTATCCCGTACCATCACGTTCTGCCGTGTTGCAGGCAGCCTGCCTGCCTGTCTCAGGTCCGGATTCATAAAAGTGTATATGTTCTTTACGGTGGCTGTCGGGTTGGTCCCTTTAAGCGAACCGGCGAAGTAGAGGAAATCGGGATGCTCGTATTCGATGAACAATTCGCTTTTAAGGTACCTTTCCGTCTCCTCGTCCGGTAAGGCTTCATCCCGCCTGATTCGGGAAAGAGTCTTGTAGTCGCTTCTTGTTATGGTAAGGTCCGCCCGGATATCGATACGGTCGGGCAGGGGCGGTAACAAAATAAATTCCGCATACCGGTTCTCTCCGATGCTGTATACGGTGTCCGGTTCAGCAGAGAAAGTCAAGCTGTGGATCCTTTGCCGGTTCTCCACGTCTCCTGGAATCAGCGTAATAAACCTTATCTTTTCGGTGGCCCCCGTATTTTCGAACCGGTAGGTGAGGGTCAACTCGATATCTTGGGACTTCTGTCCTAAACAGGCGACGGAAATCTGCATCGATAAAGTAATGCAGACGAAAAGCTTTTTCATAGCATACGGGTTAGTTACCGTAAAGTTATAACTTTTGGATTACCTGTGATAGCCGATACTAAAAAAAACGGCCGCCCGCGTATGAGGGTAGCCGTTCAAAGTCCGTCGAAAGCGGATATATCAAATAGAAAGAATCTTTACGGTGTTCAGCAGGTCGCGGTTAATGGGTTTATCCTTGCGGATGGCCTTGGAGAACGGTACGTACACCAGCTCCTCGTCGTCTATTCCTATCATCACGTTGCGCTGCCCTTCGAGAAGGGCGTTTATCGCCGCCTCACCCATCCGGCTGGCAAGTATACGGTCGCTTGCGGTCGGCGAACCTCCCCGCTGGATGTGCCCGAGAATGGTTACCCTTACGTCATATTCGGGATACTCCTTCTTCACCCGGTCGGCAAGGCCCAGCGCTCCTCCGGTGATTTCGCTTTCGGCGACCAGCACGATACTGCTATTTTTGCTCTTGCGAAAACCGTTCTGTATAAGCTCGGCCAGCTGGTCGACCTCCGTGGCGATTTCCGGGATAATGGCCGCCTCGCAGCCGGTGGCAATCGCCCCGTTCAGTGCGAGAAATCCGGCGTTGCGACCCATTACCTCTATGAAGAAGAGCCGCTCGTGCGAGCTGGCCGTATCGCGTATCTTGTCCACCGCCTGCATAATCGTATTGAGCGCGGTATCGTACCCGATGGTAGTGTCCGTGCCGAACAGGTCGTTGTCTATCGTACCGGGCAGGCCGACGATGGGGATGTCGTACTCCGCGGCGAAAACCCGGGCACCGGTCAGGGAACCGTCGCCGCCTATTACCACAAGGGCGTCGATGCCCTCTTTCTGCATATTGTCGTAGGCGATTTTACGCCCTTCCACCGTCTCGAACTCCCGGCTTCGGGCGGTTTTGAGAATCGTTCCCCCCTGCTGTATGATATTACTAACGTTCTGGGTGCGGAACGGTATAATCTCACCCGAGATAAGCCCCTTGTATCCCCGCATTATCCCCTTCACTTCCATGCCATTGTAGATGGCGGTACGGGTTACCGCCCTGATAGCCGCATTCATTGCGGGAGCGTCCCCGCCCGATGTAAGCAGCCCTACACATTTGATGTTATGCATATATAACCTCCTTTGATTAACCTGACGCAAAGTTACTAATAATTTTGAAAAATTTTTAATAACTCACTTTAATACTACGTTAACTCTCCCCGCAGCCGCTCCTTGGCAAGCCATCGAGGTACGTCCCGGTGCCCGTCCCGTCAAAGTCCGATGCCCGTATTGGCTCATACCGTCCCCGGTCGAAATCCGGCTTTAGGGCCACTGTTTCCGACAATGGGCGCAATAATCTCCGGCCTGTCCGTCCTTCCGGCAGACCGTTCCCCTGACTTTACCTAACTTCCCGGTCGTTCAACCTGCTTTCCGGCCGGCCGTACCGAAAAAAGGCGGTCGGCAGTGCACTGACCTCGAAAACCGTGGGATTCAGGCACATTTACCCCCTTACCGGGCAAATCGGATGCCGGGTTACGGTCCGTATATTCGGGAATGCGGCAGCGGCGGGCAGTAATCGTTCGACACCGCCCGCCGTAAACCGGATAACCCCGTATCAGTATTTATTCTGGAGGATTACGGCTACCCCTACCGCAATCAGCAACATCGGCAGCAATACCTGTTTGACCGGTATATAGAGGTCGTACCAGTCCATTGCGGCAAGCGCCATACCCGTAATCAGCACGGCTCCGCCCACAATCCATTTACGCAATGCTATGAAGTAACCGCCCAGTGCCATCAGGAACACTTGCCACGAGAAGAACCTGTGGAAGAAGACGCTACCCACCACATCGAAGTTATACATCAGCCACACCAATCCGCATATCACGATGGCTCCACCTATATAGAGGTTCTTTTCCCGGCGGACCGGGTTTTCGTCCGGTCGTTTTTTATTATCGATGATTTCCATTTATATAATTTAAAATGTTAAACTTTTCACTGTATCGCCGGTATTTTTCTCCGACTTACGGTATGTCCGGCGCTCACACCTCTCCGGTACATTTCTTCCGATACGAATGGCAACAATGTCCCAATCTGCTACATTAGCAACGATGCGAATCACTCCTGCGGCCGACTGCGATGGGTTCCCTATAAAACTACCGGCCATTATGTCCCACTCTGCTACATTAGCAACGATGCGTATCACTCCTATGTCCAACTGCGATGGCCCCCCTCCGATACGACCGGCCACGATACCCGCCTTGTCGTTTTATCCGGCTTTACCCTCCGTACTGCCGTCGGTGCCGCCAGCTATCCTCCCGCCCTTACCTCCGGCTTTCCGGAGAAACGATTTTCCATGCCATCCCGATATATACCTACTCGGTAACCGGCCTTTCCGTCTACTCCGGGCTGATATCCGGCCGTTCCGGAGCCATCCCGCTCTCCGTTCCGCTCTCCGTTCCGCCCTTGTCTCCGTCCGTCTGCCCGACCGATTCACGGTGGGCCTGTGCATTTAGTTCATACAAATCCCATCCCTCGGCGCTGTCGGCCGGAACCCCGGGTCCCCACTCGCCGCGCACCGGCTGGATAGACACCCCGCGCCAGGAGCGGAAAATGTCGCCGTTTTCGAGAATCGTTACCGTGGTAAACACCGCCAGCAGTATCCAGCACCCGCTCAGTATCCACATCATGGTGGGGTTGTTGGGGCGGCTGAGACTTACCCGGAGCATCTGGTATACGAGCATTACGATAGGAATGGCTATTAGGGCCAGTACCAGTATCGAGAACACCGCCACGGGCATGGTCGATTCGCCCAGCCGGAGTATCGCGTCTCCGTCCGCGAACCCGTGCGTCACGGCCCACGGGGCTCCGAAGGCAAGTCCTATCATAGCGATAATCATGGCGAACGCCGCGATACCGAGCGCGGCTCCGATTATGATAAGGAAGAACTTTACCCCGAACAGGAAGATGCTGCCGACAACCCCGAAAAACCTTGCCAGAATACTCTGTGGCGGCCGGTAGCTGTCGCCTGCCGCCGCTGAGTAGTTCATCTCCTTTTCGATTTCGGTGGCCGTTATGCGGCGGCCCTGCATTTCGAGCCGCTGACGCGGGGTGCGGGCGGCCGGTACCGCCATCCACATCAGAAAGTATAGTATGAACATCACCCCTATCGTCGACCCTAAAAATGCGTTGAGCGCGTGGAATCCCGAGGCGGGCAGGATGATAAGGAGCACCAGCGGGATGGCCGTGGATATGCGGACCAGCGCCGGGTCTATATCGAAATAGCGGGCCAGCCCGTTGCACACGCCGCCCAGTTTACGGCCGTCGAGGTCGCGGTAGAGCCTGCGCGGGAAAGCCTCCACGCTTTGGGTGCGGGTTTGGCCCGTGGCCGCCCCGCCCGTCTCCTCGGGTGTGCCGAGCTGGCCGGTCACCTCGTTTACGGTGTCTATACCGACCACGGTGTCGGCGCTCTGGTGCGAGAGGATTATCTCCACCATGCGGGCCTCTATGTCGGCGATTATCTCGTCCCGGTCGGGGTTGTCCGCATAGGCGCGCGTGAGGGTGTCGAGGTATGAATCCAGAGCGTCGAACGCGTCCCGGTCCAGTACGAAACCTATGCCTGCGAGGCTCGCTTTTACCGTTTCTTTCATAATTGTAAGATTATTGTGGTTACCTCTTGCTGTCATTCCGACCAGCGTATAGCCTTTATTTGCTGCACCATCTCGTCCCACGCCATATCGAGCTGCACGAGCAGTTCCCGCCCCTTTGCGGTGATGGTGTAGTATTTCCGGGGCGGTCCTTGAGTAGACTCCTCCCAGCGGTAGCTCAGCAGGCCCTGATTTTTCTGGCGTGTGAGAAGGGGGTAGAGCGTTCCCTCGACTACTATCATTTCGGCCTGTTTAAGCTCCGAAATTATTTGCGAGGCGTAAGCGTCGTTACGCGAAAGTATCGCCAATATGCAATACTCCAGTATGCCTTTGCGCATCTGCGCCTTGATATTTTCAGCACTCATAGTCTTCACCTCCTCGATTTGTAACCCCGTCTTTCGGCTGAAATATCTATCGGTTCGAGCGGAACGATTATCCAGAGCACGATATACACCCAGAACCCGAGACTCCCCAGAAACAGGGCGATAAACATAATTATACGTACGATTGCCGTGTCTATCCCGAAATATTCGGCCAGCCCGGCGCATACCCCGCCCACCATCTTGTCGTACCGGGAGCGGTAGAGTTTGCCCTCGAGGCGCAGCCCGTGCGGTTCGGCGTCCTGTCCCTGATCGGCATAGTCGTACTTCTTCTCCCCGAAGTCCGAGGCGTTGCCGATTATGGCTATGGCCCGTTTCACCAGGCCGAGCGTTACGACCTGCGAGGGGAACGAGAGGTTCTCGCGGAACAGGTCGGCGGTGCGGTTCTCGATATCCTCCATTATCTCCCGCCTGTCCGATTCGTAGAGCCTCGAACGGATATCCTCGTAGTAGCCGTTGAGGGTGTAGTAAGCATCTTCGTCAATGGTGAACGCCATGTTCCCGATATTGACATTCAGCGTCTTTTTCATCTTTCCAGTTTTATTTGTTTGTCTTCTTTTGTTGTCTTTCTGTATTGCAAATATATGAAATATTTTTAATACTATGCAATACATACTACTAAAATAATGCAAATATTTGCCGATTTTTATAATTAATGACGTTTAAGGCAGGGCACAAGCGGTTTGCCGTAGAAGGGTGGGGAGTAAAAGGCGGACTTCGTGCGAATTACGGGGTTAAGAAAAAAAACGTGGTATCTTTGCGGTAAGACATATATTTAAAGGCGAATAACCTTTATACCGGTTGAGAAAATGAGCCCTCCCCCCGGCGGGGGAGTTTCTGGAAGAGGTATAGATGTTGCTTGCCCTCGCTATGCCCGGATTGTTCCGGGCATTGGCCGGGGCGTGGCTACAACTTCCTCTTTCAGGGTACGCTCATACCTCTCGACCGGAAGTTGAACCTGCGCCCCTTTTTTGTGTCCGGGCGCCAATACTTAACCGCGATGGCGAAGAGCGAGCTTCCGTACCCCGAATCCGTCCCCGTGCCGGAGGATAACGGTAATGATTGTTTAGTCGATGAAGTTAACTCCGGTGATACCTCGGGTCCCGGGGTAGTGCGCTCCGGAATGCCGGTCGCTCCGGGCGGCTGTGGTCCGGAAGGACCGGCCAGCGGACAGCCTTTCCGGAATACTACCGCCGCGGGGCCCCCGGTCGGTATGGGGCCGTCAGAACCGGAGGATTCCCCCGTCGGACAGCATTACGGTTGCCCGTTGGAGGGAGCGTTCCGGGTGGAGAAGGCGTTCGTTTCGTACGACGGCGAGGTATGGGAGCCGGTCCCGGTCCTGCCGTCGCTCACGCCATCCCCCGCGCCGCCGTTCCCTGCTGCCGCGCATGCCACCGTTCCGACCGTTCCTGCTGCCGTTCGTGCCGTACCTGACGGCTATTCTACCACTAAAGCTACCGCTCCAGCCGCCCTTGATGCCGCCCATATCGCCGGACAGTTCAGCGGTACGGCCTCCGACTTTGCGTCACGGGAACTTCTATGGTATTTTTGCGATGTCCGCCCGCAGGAGGGTGGGGCGGTGTATAGCGGTATTGTCAGCGGGAATATCGACGGTGCCGTCAGCCGGACCGGGAACAACACTCCGGAAGGACGGCCGTTTACCTACTATCCGGGAGAGAACCTGCTCACGGTGGATATTTCGGCCCATTGGCCCGACGGCGCCGTCAGCCGTTACGAGGATTTGGTTTACCGTGTACGGACTATTTCCGGCGGGGTCGAACTTCTTTCCCATGCCGCCCAATGGTCGCAGGAGGTCTACCTCAAATGGATTTTGGTAAAGGATTTCGTAGATAATGATAATCCGAACGCGGCGACCGTTGAAGGAGGCAACGCCGCAGGCGTAATATAGAATCTCCTTTGTAATCTATATCAAGTCATCCCGAATGAAAGGGGGGAATCTCCCGCTGCTTATTTTAGTTTACGCCGCCCCGCCGGGGCCGGGTGGCGGCCAGGGGGGTTTTACCCTGAACCGACCCCCCGAGACTAGGGGG
>JAJBVT010000019.1:1774-5684 GCA_020859685.1 Rikenellaceae bacterium | reverse complement strand
GTGCTGTACGACCGGTTTATGGCGATGCTCGGGAACAATTCGAGCGTGAGCCAGCAGCTGCTGTTCCCGGAGAGGTTAGCCATGTCGCTCGACGACCTGTCGCTGATGCAGGAGTTCGCCGAGGAGTTCGTCTCTTTCGGGTTCGATATAGCAATTAACGGGGACCAGGGTATCGAGATAAAGGCGGTCCCGGCGGATTTCATCGACCTGCCCGTCGAGCAGCTGGTCTACGACCTGCTCGACTCCATGCGCGACGGCACCGAAGGAGACCTCCGGCTGCATAAAGCCGCTTCGACGCTCGCCTCCATCGGCTCCATGTCGCGCAGCAGCAAGACAACCGTCGAGCAGCTCCAGGAGCTTCGCCGCCAGCTGCTCGCCTGCGCCAACCACAGCTACTCACCCTCGGGCCGCCGGGTGATGGTCGTCTTCCCGGCCGAAGAGTTGCGGCGCAGACTGGACTAACCGGGCAGGCTATTTGCAGCGTGTGTGCCGAATATACCCCGACGGGGTTGCGGTTTACCGAAACAAAATAATAACTTTGCACACTGCCGGGAGGGTCCCGTGCGTACGCAGTGTGAAATAATTATCAGTTTAAAATGCTCGTCAGCAATCAGTTCTCGACACCTCCGGTGGTGAAGAACCTCCTTATAATCAACGCACTTTTCTTTCTGGCCGTATCGGTCCTGCCCGCGGGGACGGTGGATCTGATTTACGCCAGGCTCGCGCTTTTCTTCTGGAAAAGTCCGTTCTTCATGCCCCATCAGGTGGTGACCTATATGTTTCTCCACGCCGGGTTTTCGCACTTCTTCTTCAATATGTTCGCCCTGTGGATGTTCGGGCGCGTACTGGAGTACGACCTGGGAAGCAGGCGCTTTCTGATTTTCTACATGGTGTGCGGCATCGGGGCGGCACTGCTCCAGTTAGGGGTGGCGTGGTTCGAGCTGAGCGGTATGGAGGAGGCGGTGAGAAACGGCACGGTGAGCGTGGCGCAGTTCGCCTCGCGGGTGAACGTACCCACCGTGGGCGCATCCGGGGCTATATTCGGTATCCTGCTTGGTTTCGGGATGCTGCACCCGAACAGTATAATCATGCTCCTGTTCCCGCCCATTCCGATGAAGGCCAAGTATTTCGTGATAATATACGGCGTTATCGAGCTGATGCTGGGCGTCTCCGGGCGGATGGACAACGTGGCGCACTTCGCCCATGTGGGCGGTATGCTGTGGGGTTGGATGCTCTTGAGATGGTGGAAAAAACGGGGAACCTTGTATTATTAACCGGGGAGCAGGGCATAACCCCCCCGCCCGCGCAAGACGGTATAATTACTTTACGGCGCATGGAAAACGGATGGTTTTCCGTGCATTTTTGTTATCTTTATGCCTGTTTAGCCGTCGACGGCACCGATCGGCAGCAGGGTCGGCAGCGATACGGGCGGCTGGGATTCAGGGTATAATCCAAGGAAAAGTGAAGTACACCGGGGAATACGGCACATATTACGGGTCCCGCACCGGCAAAAAGGGGCGCGGCACCACCCTGCTCGATATCGTGGTGCTGATTGTGACCGTTATCGCCGCCGGGATGCTGCTGTCGGCATACCTTGCCCGCTATATCAATCCGGAGACCAATTGGGTCTTCGCCTTCGCCGGGCTGGCCGCGCCACTCCTTTTTGTAGTGAATATAATTCTGGCCCTCTACTGGATTGTACGGTGGAAATATTTCGTGGTGATTCCCGCTGTCGTCGTGCTCGCCGGGGCCGGGTACCTGCCGCTGTTCTTCCGGCCCACCCTTAGCAAACACTATGAGGGGGAGACGAAGGGAACGCTGGTGGTTATGACCTACAACGTGATGGGGTTTCTGTACGAGGAAGAGGAGGGCAGGATGGTTACCAGCATCGACAGCATCGGGCAAATAGTGAGCGCCCACAAGCCCGATATACTCTGCATGCAGGAGTTTCAGGCCCGCAGTGCGGACCAGAAGCACCGGATAGATTCCACCCTCGGGATGCCGTACAACAGGGTGAAATACAAAAAAGAGAACTCGCGCGGCGGCGGGTGGGGTCTGGCGGTCTATTCCAACTACCCTATTACTGGTTCGGGGATAATGGACTTCCCGGAGTCGAACAACTCGGCAATGTGGGTGGACGTCGTCGTGCACGGCGACACCCTGCGGGTGTTCAACAACCACCTCCAGACCACGTCGGTTAACACGTCCGACCGGGAATTTATCCAGAACCAGGAGTTCCTGCTGCCCACCCCGGAGCGGGAGGAGCGGGTGCGCGGAATAGCCTCCAAACTGCGGCGCAACTACCGTATCCGCGCCCATCAGGCCGACACGCTCGCCCCCGTGATACACGACAGCCCGCACCGGCTTATCGTATGCGGCGATTTTAACGACACGCCGCTATCGTACGTCTATTTCCGGATTCGCGGAAGGCTTGCCGACACGTTCGCCGAGAAGGGACACGGTATAAACTCCAATACGTTCCGGGGCCTTTACAACCTGTTCCGGATAGACTATATACTCCATTCACGCGATATCAAGGCCCTGCAATACGACGCCCCGGCATCGGAATTCTTGGACCACAAGGCCGTGGTGGCCCGGCTGAAACTGCCGGAGTAAATCCGTGTCCGGCCGCGGCGGCGGCCGGCGGGGAGGTGCTCGACCGCGGCGGGGTTCGGGGTAGGGCATAGGGTACCGGGGTATCGGGTACCGGGGTATCGGGTACCGAGGTATCGGGTACCGAGGTATCGGGAGGTTTGCGGGGATTTCCGACGATTCCGGGGTATCCGGCACATCGGACGTTTCCGCCGATTAGGAGTGTCGGATGCTTCGGCCGGTTCGGTTGATTTGGGCTTACGGGGTATCGGATGTTTCGGCCGATTCGGGGTATCGGATACTTTCAGTTGAGTCGGGTATTGGAGTATGTGCGTATTCGGATACTTTGGCGACCTCGGATGTCGGGGCGCATAAATAAAAGCAAAAAGTTGATAACCAATATAAAACCTGACTTATGATACTCGATTCGTTAAAGAACAGCGGCCTGTACGAAGGCCTGAACCCATTGTTCGCCAAGGCTTTCGAATTTATCCGTACCGCCGATTTCTCGGCACTGCCTGGCGGTGTCTCCGAAATAGAGGGCAAGGACCTCTATGTGAACATGATACATGAGGGGAAACTGAAGCTGCCGGAGAACGCACCGCTCGAAGTGCACGACAAATATATCGATATACAGGTGCTTCTGGAGGGCGAGGAGACCTACGGCTGGGCCGAGCGCGGCGAGTGTGCCGGGCCGCGCGGAGAAATGAACACCGAAAAGGACGTGCTGCTGTTCGACGGCAAGAGTTCGCTTACATTCACCATCAAGGCGGGCGAGTTCTGTATCTTCTTCCCCAGCGACGGGCACGCCCCGATGATTGGCGACCCGGCCAGGACGGTGAAAAAATGTATCGTTAAGGTAAGGGTGTAATCCCGGGGTAGGCGGGCTCTTACTCCTTGTCGGTTGGCTGTCGATGCAGTATTGCAGCATCTTTCATCCGCGGACCGCAATCCGGCCTTCCGTGGCCGCCTGCCTGCCGGGGCGGCAGGATAATGCTATACCCTGATTGTATTATAATGCGTCTGCTTTGCAGATGTGCGGCCCGTTGAAGGGGTTGGCGGGCCGCATATAAATAATACATGTCATTCTGAGCGCAGCGAAGAATCTAAATAATATTTACCGACGAAAGACAAAGACCCGTAAGCTCCCTTACGACCGGACGCGAAATATGTCATTCTGAGCGAATGCGAAGAATCTTATTTATTACAATAACCAAAAATAGATCCTTCGTCGTTCCACTCCTCAGGATGACATTTTACTTATGCTTCGTAGCACCGCGGCTCCTTGGGACGACCGTTTACAGTCCTTCATCACTTA
>JAJBVT010000019.1:0-1674 GCA_020859685.1 Rikenellaceae bacterium | reverse complement strand
TCACTTACGTTCCTCAGGATGACAACTATGTATTAAAATGCGTGCCGGGCGACAAGCGTGCGGCCCGCCGAAGTGGGTGGCGGGCCGCTAATAATTATCTGGGGAACGGGTCGGCGAAAATTTACCTAATCGATAACACTTTTTAACCTGCGTGAAACGCAAAAGACAGGACCCGGCTAATGATCCTGTCTCTTTATACGATTCCCGGCCGCCGGTAATCCGGTGCCGACATACCGTAGGGTTCGTGTTCCGCAGGGCGGCCGGACTACCTTACGCCGAAGGCGTATATGGTTGTCTGGGTGTAAACCTCGCCCGGACGGAGTTCGGCGCTGGGGAAGGTGTCGTGGTTCGGGGCGTCGGGATAGTTCTGCGCTTCGAGAGCGATACCGGTGCGGTAAGTGAACGGTATTCCGCCTTTGCCCACGTCCGAACCGTCCATAAAGTTACCCGAGTAGAACTGGATGGCGGGCTGGTCGGTATATACGGTCATCACCACGCCGGTTGCCGGTTCCCAGACCTCGGCGGCCAGCTCCACGCCCGCGCCGGACTTGTTCAGCAAGAAATTGTGGTCATAACCCAGCCCGTAATCGAGCGCCTCGTAATCCTCTTCGATACGGTCGCCCACGGCCACAGGGGTGCGGAAATCGAGCGGGGTCCCCTCAACCGGCACAATCTCGCCGGTCGGGATTAGGTACTCGTCCGTGGCGGTGAACCCGTCGGCGGCAATCATAACCTGATGGGTCAGGATAGATTTCGCGGGGGTGCCGTGGAGGTTGAAATAGGTATGGCTGGTGGGATTGAGCACAGTCGGAGCGTCGGTCTCGGCCTTGTAGTCGATAACCAGCCTGTTATCCGGCGTGAGGGAATAGGTGACCGTGATATCGAGGTTGCCCGGGTAACCTCCCTCGCCGTCCGGCGAGAGGTAGTTCATGGCCACAGCGGGATTGCCGTCGACGGTGGTCTCCGCGGCGTTCCACACCCGGAAGCCGAACCCGGTGTCGCCGCCGTGCAGGTGGTTATGGTTCTCGTTTGTCTGCAACTGATACTCCTTGCCGTCGATATAGAAACGGCCGTTGGCGATACGGTTGCCGTAGCGGCCCACCACGGGCCCGCTGTTGTTGTCCCCCGCGGTAAGGTAGCCCTCGATATTGTCGTAACCGTGCGAGACGTCCACGAAAGAGCCGTCCTTAGCCGGAACCCACAGGGCTACGATTCGGGCCCCGTAGTTGCTCAGCTGCACGGCCATTCCGTTTTCGTTTTGCAGGGTGTAGAGCGATACCTCCTTACCGTCGACGATGGTCTGGAAATCGGCGCTGTCGAGCAGATTGACACCGGTGGCCGGTTTGTCACCTCCGCCGCATGCCGCAAAGGCGAACAGGGCCGCAAGTAGAACTGTTTTCTTCATAGGTTGGGTGGTTTTTCAGTGTTTCACAATTTTATATCACGGTAAAAATAAGCAAAATACCTTGAAATCCACAACTCTTTATGACTACTCGCAGTAAAATAATGATGGGGCCGGACGGCACTGGCCTTATCGATTTTGTACTAACATTGGGGCGATTTAATGCCCGCATATCGGCTCCGCGCGGCCGGGGTAACGGTCTGGGCGAGCCGTGGCGGTGTCGGGGCGGAGGCCGGGGAGCGGGTCCGCCGGGGGAGGCGGTGGCGGTGGCA
>JAJBVT010000074.1:29178-29490 GCA_020859685.1 Rikenellaceae bacterium | reverse complement strand
GTATTCGAGACCATCATATTAATGGGAAACAACGATACGTACCATTCAGTGTAACAATATACGTTATTTTATTATTATGTTTTATCAATATTGAAACTAATTCAAACTATTGAATTAACTTTATCGAAGGAGGAGTGACAAAATATAGAAAAATTGAAGATGTGACAATCGAACCATCAAGGAATTATAATTATCAGGATATAAACGTCAATACTGGCCAATTTCCTGAGTCACATTACTTAAGCTATAAATATCTTGGTGTAAGATTTAATATCGAAATAAGACCCAAAGATGGAAGTCCTTCCACTATGA
>JAJBVT010000074.1:0-29168 GCA_020859685.1 Rikenellaceae bacterium | reverse complement strand
TCCCTATTCAGGATGTTATTTTATTATTTCCTTGTCTATCCCGTAAATCTCCTTGCGGTGGGTGGTTCCGGCGGGTTCGACGTGGACCACTATATCGTAAACGTCGTCCACCGTGTCGCGGATGCTCTGTTCGACGTTCTCGGCGATTGCGTGGGCTTCGTGGAGGGTAATCCCGCCGTCGGCCTCGACGTCGAGCGATATCATGTAAAGATTTCCAATCTGCCGCGAGCGCACGCGGTGGGGGTTCGACGCCCCCGGCACCCGGTCTACAGCCTCGAAAATCCTATCGTAGACCTTCACGTCCTTAACCCCGTCCATCAGCTCGACGTTGGCGTCGATAAAAATCTGTACCGAGGTACGGATTATGAAAAAACTAATCAGCAGGCTGGTCACGGCGTCGAGTATCGGCAGGCGGAGTATAAATGTAAAAAACAATCCCAGGAGCACCCCGGCCGATATCACCACGTCGTTGCGCATGTTCTTGGCGTTTGCCGTAAGCAGGCTGCTTCCGGCCCGGCGGCCCTGCCGGTACTGGTACATCGACAGCAGGAGTTTACCGCCGATGGAGAATACGGTTACCCAGATGGTTATCAACCCGGGCATTTCCCGCGGGTCTTCCGAGAAAATCCGGCCGATGGAGGCGAACAACATCTGAATACCGGCGTAAAAAATCACCAGCGAGAGTATCATGGTCGCAACACCTTCGGCCTTCTGGTAACTGTAAACATACCTGGGGCTCGGTTTGCGCCTGATTATCCCGGCGGTGAAAAGCATCACAATCGATATCACCACATCGGTGGCTGAATCGATACCGTCCGACAGCACGGCAAGGCTGCCGGCGAAGATGCCGGTGAAAATTTTGAGCGCCGAAAGGACGAAATTCCCCACGGTACTAACCCACGACGCCCTTACAATTATCCTGTTCCTTGCCTGCGACCGGTCCATTGTCATAATATCAATATCCGCAAAGGTACTCATTGCCCGCAAATTCGGAAAATCCGGCTACCATATACAACGAAAAAAGCCCCCAGCGCACGGCAGGAGGCTTTTATTCCTTTATCGAGCGAAGGATAGTCTATTCGTGACCTTGAGTCTTTACAATCTTATTGTAAATACCCATAATCATCAGCGGGGCGGCCCACTGACCTACGAACAGTGCGGTTTTGCGCTGTTTTAGGCAATGCAGGGTAATTGATGCCGCCATCGAGGCGAACGCCGCCGACAGGAATATTACAGACGGAAGTTTAGTCGTCTGGTTTTCAATTGCTTTGGTTACTTTACCTTCATGGTGCTTGTGATGGAATTTCATAGCTTATCGTTTTAAAATTATGTACGTCCGCATCAGGTACCGTAGCAAAAACGGTCCCGGGAATAACATATACAGCAATTTCGATGCCTTTCCCGCTACCGGATAAACCTTCGTGGACGATAAGCCGCCCCGAGCCGTAAATTTATTTTTCCTAACTCAACCGTCAGCCAACAACATAACAAGGAACTGATGGAACCAAGGATTATATTTTTTGCAGGTGTCAATGAGAGTCAGCGAAGGACCTGCCTTACATTCTTTTATCACCAGTACCCGCGGCTCGTATAAAAAAAGGGACCGGCCTGTCCTCACGGAAAACCGGTCCCACCCTTGGCGAATTTTCGGTCTCAGAAATTGAAACCTATCTTAAGTTCGGGCCTACCCAAAAAATTAAAGGTATGGCTGTCCGCGGCCAGAGTCTTAAGTCCCGGCTGCGGTATTTCGGAATAGAGCGAATACTGGTAGGTAAACACCCTCACCCCGATAGAGAAAAATAACGTACGGGTCAGATAATAGTCGAGTCCGGCCACGGGACTCACGTTCACCATATACGCCATCCCTTTTGAGGGGTCGTAGTAATCCGTATCGTTGTTAGCCTTATATTTGGCTTTGGCATAAGCGAATCCGCCCTCGGCTCCCAGTCGGAACATAAGCCCCTTACCGATATCCCAATAATGGTCGGCTCCCAAACCGAACGAAAGCTGGTAATTTTCGCTTCCGCCCACCGCTGCATAATTGGGAATATCGGTAGAAGTGAGGCTTCCGGCACCAGATTCGAACAGGCCTTCCACCGCCGACTGCTTCGGGCTTACGTTCATAGCGAAGCCCGCGGTCAGTTTTGCCGCCCAGCGGTCCGTGAAAAACCACCGGCCCTCTATTTCGAGGATTGGCGACTTATCGAACCAGTTGATTATCGGCGCGGAGATGGAGTAGTCCGTAAGGTCGGGCATCGGTGCCGTTTTGGTGACATATGTTCCTGCACCCACGATAACCGACACCTGCACGTTCCCTTTGCGCGGGAGTTCGTACTCTCTCTCCTGTGCCCGCAGGGCACCGGCCGAAAGCAGAGTGAACAGTATTACCGGGAGCAGGACTATGTATAATCGTTTAATCATTTCAGACCTTTTTTATCGGGATGCGCCCGGCCCCGCCCCACGCTAAGGGGGAAGGGCACGGGCATCACCCGTCACCGGTTTTTAATCCAACAATTCGTCGATAGATGCCTTGAGCGATTCTACCTGTTTTTGCAGCATTTCTATCTGGTCGTTAAGCAGTGCGAGAAGCGCTTTCTGTTCTTCGATCTGCGCGGCCATATATTCGAGCATCTGACTGTAAGTGAGATTGTTGCTTACCCAAAGCTCTTCGTAGTAAGCATAGTCGAGTTCGGCCTGTGCAAGGTCGGCTTCGGCCTGTTCCACATTCGCGGTATAGGTTGCGATTCTGTTTTCGATTTCGAATACCGTCAAAGCGTAAGGAGCAGATTCTCCGGCCAGAACTGTCTGTACGAGGTACAGATCTTCAAGCAGGCGGTTCTTCGCGATGATTTCGCTCCTAATTTCTTCGTAAGCTATATATTTTTCATAGAAAACCTCGTCGGCCGCCACATATTCGGCGTAGGCCTCATCGTACTCTTCGTAAACTTCTTCGAGTTCGATGAGCGAGGCGAGGGTTTCCTGATACTTAGCCACGGCTGTCTCGCAATATTCCATCTGAGAGCGGAGCGGCTCGATACTGTCGATAAGGTCGCCGTAGAGGTAACGGGTACCTTCGTAAGTATCGGCATCCACGTACATCGCGTAATCGAGAATGCTGAAGGAGGAAGTACCGTCGGGGCGGAGTTCCCACGAACCGTCGGCTACCCCGCCGTTGAGTTCGGCATAGGCAATACAGTAAGCCTCGTCGACAGCCAGGAAATCATCCGCGGTAAGTTCCCAGTTCCTGTATGCCGCATCTGCCTCGAGCCATGCTGTGCGAGCTGATGCAAGGGCATCTATAAGATCCTGGTCGGACGGGTCGCCCGGGTAGTTCGTCGTATTGGAATAGACTCCGGTAAGAATACCCAAAACCAGTTGCTTCGTACCGTCGTGCTCTTCCGTGCCGTTCGGGCGGCTCTGGCGGCCATCGGCTGTACCGCCGATTACTCCGTAACCCGGAAGGTTTGCTCCACCGAAATATTCTACATAGGCGATGCAGTATGCTTCATCCACCGCAAGGAACTGCGATTTGGTGATGTCGCCGTCGTTGTACTCGTCCCATGCGGTTATCCATGCCTCGGCCGCGGCGATATAGTTTTCGTAAGCCTGCTGGTCCGCTTCCACGGCGTCCTCGATACCGGCGATAGCCGTGTTGTAATCGGCAACCGCCTTTTCATAGTCGGCTTCGAGACTTACGATATCGGCCTCTACCAGCGGGATAATCGAGCGTACACCTTCGACGGTGCCTTCGATACGGTAGGTTTCACCGTTGGCGAGCGATACGTAATCATTACTTAACCTAACGTACCATGTATTACCTAAATAATAGTTGTAGGTAAAGCCGTTGTTTTTGGCCGTAAGCAATCTGTCTTTCTCCTCCTCTTTTACGCGCCTGTCTTCAAATGCGGCCTGATATTCGTTGTAGGCGGTTATCCTCTGCTTCTTGAGCACTTCAATCTCGGCTTCGAGGGCTGCTACCTTTTCGTAAGCCGATTCTACATCAGGCAGGAGGGCTTCCCATGTTTCGAGACTTTCGCGGGCGTTGGCAAGGTTCTTCTCGGCGAGGGTTACGGCCGATTCGAGATCCTTGATAAATTTCTCCTTATCCATAGCCTGCGTCTCGGTGTAATAAGCCAGTTTGGCTTCCGCCTGCATAATTTCGAGGCTCTTTTGTACCGCTTCCAGTTCCTTACCGGCAAGCTCCGTTACCAGTTCCTCGTACAGGTCGAGCAGGTCGGCCACATATTCGTTTGTTCCGGCTTTGATTTCGGCGATATAAGCCTTGAGGGCAATCATTGCTTTTTCATACTCCAGTTCGGCTTTGAGCAACTCAGCCTCATGGTTCATGGCGAGAACCTCCAGATTATATTCCCACTGTTTGAGTTGGTACTCGGCCTGGGCGAGCCTTGCAGCATGTTCCGCGGCATCGGCCTGTGCCTTCTGCAGGGCCGCTTCTATCTCTGCCGAGACGCTGCCTTCCTTAATCTGGGCTTCGAGCTGTGCGATGAGGGCCAGAGCCTCCTGGTATGCGGCTTGAGCAAGGATATACTGTGCCTTGGCTGCCTCCACCTGTGCCTGTGCGGCGATATAATTAGCCTCGGCCTGAGCAGCTATAAGTGCCGCCTGCGCCTGCGCGTTGAGGTAAGCGGCCATGGCCTCATACTCGCTGGCTTTGGCCTCACGCATTTGCTTTACGCTGTCCGACTCGTCGTTGTCGATACACGAGGCGAACATGATAGAGCAACCTGCAATTAACATTAAAAAGTAGCTTAGCTTTTTCATGGAATCAGTTAATGGGGTTAGACATTTGTATTTAGTATTCGTTGGTTCAGTCGTTGTATAGTTCTTTTTTTGGGAAATATTTTTGGTCCCGGGGCAAAGATAGATATTTCCGTAAAAAAAACAACATATTTGATGTTTTAAATAATATGTAGACCCGTAATATGTTTAATTATTGTTGTTACATAATTGAAATCACCCGGCTACTTTTGAAAAAAAATTATGGAAGAGGAAAGAGATTTGAGTGCGGAGGCCAGACTGAAAAAGATAGCGGAAAAATTAAAGGAACTAAGGAAAAACAAAGGGTACAAAAGCGCAGAAATATTTGCTTACGACAACAACCTCAGTCGTGTATCCTACTGGAGGATTGAGAACGGTTTCAATATTACGATGAAAACCCTGATTAAGCTCCTGGACATTCACCGCATATCACTTTCCGAGTTTTTTAGCGATATTGAATAGTTACCCCTTGCCCTGAGAAAAATTTTATTACTTTTGCCGAAATATTTGTGAAAAATTAACGTTCAACATACACTTGTGTTAATTTTTAAACAGTTTTCGAAAAGTGCGTGGTAATAAAATATTAGGGATTATTTGTGCGGTTATCGCCTCGGGAACCTTCGGGCTTATCCCATTGTTCTCCATCCCGCTGATAAATGCGGGGATGGCGGAAACTTCTATACTTTTTTACAGGTACCTGTTCTCTGCCATAGCGGTCGGAACCCTCTGTGCAGCAGGACGTAAGAGTATCCGCATCGGGAACGGGACGGCCGTGCGCCTGTCGGGGATGGCGGTCGTGAACTGCGCCACGGCGGTGGCCCTGCTTCTGTCGTATAATTATCTGTCGAGCGGTGTGGTAACGTCCATCCACTTCCTTTATCCCGTGGTGGTAGCCCTGCTGATGGTTCTCATCTATAAGGAGAAATGTCCGACCGGGCTGCTGGTGGCCGCGGGCGTTACGCTGTTCGGAGTTGCCTCCATGTCGTGGACCGGCGGCGGTTTTACCGATACCCGCGGGGTTCTGCTCGCCCTCTCCACCGCTTTCAGCTACGCAATATATATAGTGGGCCTAAATCAGCGCGGCATCTCTTTGCTCGACGGTCGGGTGGCGATGTTCTACATCCTCCTGGTCAGTGCGATAATCTTCGGCACCATATCCCTGACTTCGGGCGGCATCGACCCAATACCGGGCGCGGGTGCGTGGATTAACCTGCTGATGCTGGCAGCCCTTCCGACCATCGTTTCCAACATCGCCCTACTCAAGGCGGTGAAGTATGCAGGGCCTACGACCACATCCATTCTCGGTTCGGCCGAGCCGCTGGTGGCGGTGTTCTTCGGAGTCTCGATGTTTTCAGAGAAGCTCACCATGCAGGGCATTGTGGGGCTTATCGCCATAATCGCCGCCGTAACCTACGTTATCGTTACCGGTGGCGGCAAGAAGAGTTACGCTTAACCAAAGGTAACCTTTTACGGTACAAAAAAGCCTTTTCAAAGGACCGTAATTCCCGCCCTGCGGTTCGGAACATAAATAAACCTTTTTGAAACATCAGGCCGGTAAGAGGAATATACCTCGCCGATATCCCGGGTCCGAACCTTATTTCGGAAATCCCCTTCCCGCGACAGTCCGCTTCCAAAGAATAAAAAGCAATGGCAGATCCATTTATGGGTCCGCCATTCTCAGTTCTGATATACGAGTCTTACTGTCCGATATTGACCGGCGGTACTGAAGAGTTAGTCCCGGCCGGTGAAATATTCAGAATCTCATCCACAATATACCGCGAATAACCTCTCCACGGCAGAGCGCCGAAATACTCCTTATAATGCAGTTCCACAATATGCCCTCCGGCGTGCATCAGCTTTTCGGCTACATCCTTGTCGGCTACGGAGAATACGAACTGGTTGGATTGGAGACCGCCCGACGCGTCCGACTGGAAGCCACTCTGCACCAGTTTACCTTCATATGTTTTGAACACCACGCCCTTGTAAACCACATAATTGAGCTGCCCCGTCTTAACCCCCTCGCCGAACGGGTAGTAGAACCTGATAAGAAAAAACAGCACCAACCCTGCGGCCAGCACAATAAGTGTTACATTGCGGAACGTGCGCCATTTCGGGTGGCGTCTTGCCGTCTTTTCTTCAACCACTTCTGAATTGTTTCTCCGGACCATAACCGTAAATTTACCGGAAACAGGAGCAAACAGCGTGCCCCGCGGTCGGGAATAACCGCCCGCGGCGATGACGGCAGCAACGGAGGATAAGTTACAAACCCGGAACACTTCTGTTATTTGGAAAATCAGTTATAGGAACCGTAACGTATCCATGGCCCCCGGTTACGGCTGTTCATAATTTTTCACCACCTTTGCAGTTGGGCACTATAATCGTTTAAAGTTAACCGCCAGACGCCATGAAAAGCATCCTTCTATTCTCTGCAATCCTCCTCACAGCCTTAACGGTCTCCCCCTCCGACCCGGGCGGAAGGACCGTTACCCGCGAGCAGGCCGTCGCAGATATCGACAGCATGACAGCCTACATCCGGGGCACCCATCCGGATATGTTCGCCCTCTGCCCGGAGGAGGTATACAACGCGACGGCCGACCGGGTCAAGGCGTCCCTGCCGGACAGCATAGATATTGCGGAATTTTATAAGCATATCGGCATCCTGCCACCGCTTCTGGGCGACGGGCATACATCCATCTATTCTGGCGATGTATACAAGGCTATCGAAGGGTTACCGGTTTTTCCCCTTTTCATGAAATTCGACCTCTCGAGCGGCGACTTCTACCTGCCGAACACCCGTAACCGGGTCCTCTCCATAAACGGCCATGAGGCCGCAGATATTTCCGCCCGGATGAAAACTTATGCCAGCGGCGAGAGCGACGCATTCCGGTTGCAGCGTGTAGAATTGGAATTCCCCGCACTTATGCACCTGCTCTACCCTGCCGGGGAGTATACCATAGCGTATGTGGACGAGGACGCTTTGACCGACCAAATCGAATACATGACCGTCGACGCCGCGCCGGTAAACCTCGGGAGGGATTACCCGTTTGCCCTGAGCGCCGAAGCGCCGTACAGTTACAGCTTCATGAACGATATTTCCACTTGCATACTCGATTTCCGGGAATTCAACGGCTTCGAAAAATTTTCGGAACTTATACGGGAAATGTTCACCGAAATGGAGCAACGGGGAACGGAAAACCTTATTATAGACCTGCGCCGTAACGGGGGTGGGAACTCCGAATTGGGCGACGAGCTTTTCCAGTATATATCGCCCTGCCCTTTCCTTCAATACGGCGGTATGACAGTAAGGGTAAGCCGGTATCTGCGGGAAGCATTCAACAACATCGACTTAGGAGCGGAGGACGGGATTCATACATTCGACAACACCCCCGAAGATCTCATCGGGCTTCGTGATAATCCGCTCCGTTTCGCAGGCAAAGGGAATGTCTACCTGCTGACGGGAACCTATACCTTCTCCTCCGCCGCAGACTTCGCCTGGGCCTTCCGATATTTCGGAATGGGCACCGTTATCGGTGAGGAGACCGGAGGCTGGATAATATCATACGGCGATGTGATACATCGCCGTATGCCCCACTCCGGAATCCCTGTGGGCTGTTCATGGAAGAAATTTTACGGCTACGGGGCCACCGACTCCGAAACCCACGGCGTGATTCCGGACCATACCGTCCCCGCGGACCGGGCGTTGGATTATACTATCGAACTTATCCGGAGCGCCCGTTCCGCAAGGTAACTGCCCACATCTGAGTGTACGGCGGATAATCCTCCGTCAGGCAGGATATCCGGAGCACCCGCTCCGCAATGTGATTTAGCGGCACTCTCCCCTACCCGGAGAAGGCCCGCAATAACCCTCCCCAAGCCGAAAGCCTGCATCTTCGTCCTACCCGTGCCGTAACCTCAAAGGAGTGCAGGCCCGGTCAGTTTTAACACTCGCATATCACGGCACTCCTTTATATAAAACGCCCCGGAACCGAAATCCCGGGGCGTATCGATATATACCGGCCGACCATGCAGACCGGCCAGCCACACGAGCCGGTTGAGCGGCTATGCCCTAACAGTTCATACCGGTACTGCTACCCTTAGCGGCGTGGGCTTCTGCATGGGCCGAAAGGAAAGCGTCTATCTTTTCAGCCGCCACCCGGCAAGCCTCGGCACTTCTTTGGCAATGGTCCATCTGCGGGTATTTTGCGCACTCTTCTCCGCACACTATGCAGACATTCTTGCAAAGCATCAGTACCTCGCGCTGGAATCGAGACCCCTTATAGAGGAATTTCAACGCCATTGCACATACCTCTATACAATCCCGGTCCAGACGGATACATTCGGCCATCATCTTAACATCGTCCTCCATCAGGCAGCCGGTGAAGCAGTGGTTGCAGCGGTGGATACATTCGGTGAGCGCCTCCCGCAGTTCTCTTACCGCGGATTTTCCTTGTTCGTTATTCATAGTAATCGGTTTTAAGGAGTTTATACCGGGTCGCTATTGCAAAAAGGATGCCCGGTATCGGGAAGGTACAGACCTCCGTCGAATGGCTCCCCCGGCAGGCCGGAAGGCTACCGCCGGAAGAGCTATTGTATTTATTATAAAAAATCCATACTTTTAAATCGCTCAAACCAACTTCCTAAGTCTTATTACTATTACTAACCTTATCAATTATGGGAAAAACGCATGGACAGACGAGATTTTCTTAAAAAAGGCGCCCTTGCTGCCGTGGGAGCGGTAGCGGGCGGATCGGTATTGTCCGGTTTACTTGGCCTCGGAGGCTGTAAGGAGAAGGGACGCCCCGCCAAGAGGGTGGGCCTGCAACTCTATTCGCTCCGTGAGGCCATGGGTCAGGACCCGGAAGGGACCCTGAGGATTATCGCCGGTATGGGATACAAGGAGTTGGAGACGGCTTCGTACAGCGACGGGAAGCTCTACGGTTACTCGCCCACGGAGTTCCGCTCCATCGTGGAGGATTTGGGTATGGCGGTTTCGAGCGCGCACCTCGGCCATCCGTACGACGCGGAGAATGAGCAGAGGGTAATGGATTGGTGGGACCTCGCGCTCGACACCCAAATCGAGGCGGGATGCCGTTATGCAATTATGCCCTCTTTCCCCATCGGGGAGACTTTAAACGAGATTAAGGTCTATGCCGACTATTGGAACCGTGTCGGCGAGATGGCGGCCCGCAAAGGTATCCGGTTCGGATTCCATAACCACAACAGGGAGTTCGAACAGAGGGACGGCCATGTAATAATGGATTATCTTATCGAGAACACCGACCCGGACAAAGTATTTTACGAACTGGACGTTTACTGGGCCCAGGTGGGCGGCACCGACCCGGTGGCCTATATCCAGAAGTGGGGAAGCCGGATACCGGTGCTCCATATCAAGGACGAGTCGATAATCGGCGAGAGCGGCAACCTCGACTTCAAGGCCATTTTCGACGCCGCATACGCCCAGGGCTTACAGGACTACTACGTGGAGGTGGAGAAATATACTCTACCCCCGGAGAATTGTGTACAGAAGAGTTTCGACTACCTGTATAACGCCGATTTCGTAAAATAAACAGTAAACCGTAAAATAAGAATACCATGTCCGGTAAAAAAATATCGAGAAGGGAATTTATCACACGGGGTGCCGCGGGGCTTGCAGCTTTCACGGTGGTACCCAGCACAGTTTTAGGCAAGGCGGCCGGAAAGACGGCCCCGTCGGATAAACTCAACGTGGCCGGGGTCGGCGTCGGCGGCCGCGGGTTGGGTGTCCTGAAGGGGATGGAAAGCCAGAACATCGTCGCCCTGTGCGATGTCGACTGGAAGTATGCCCAGTCGGCGTTCGACCGCTATCCCGACGCAAAGCGCTTTTGGGATTTCCGCCGTATGTACGACGAGATGGACAGCTCCATCGACGCAGTTGTCGTAGGTACGGCCGACCATACCCACGCCATCATCGCGGCCGACGCCATAACTATGGGCAAACACGTCTACTGCGAGAAGCCGCTCACCCACTCCGTTTACGAATCGCGCCTCTTGACCCGGCTGGCCGCAAAACATCAGGTCGCCACACAGATGGGTAATCAGGGTGCCTCGGGCGAGGGTGTGCGAAAAGTGTGCGACTGGATTTGGAACGGCGAGATAGGCGAGGTTACCAAAGTAGAGGCGTTCACCGACCGGCCTATATGGCCGCAGGGCCTTATGCGCCCCGCGCAGGTTGACCCGGTGCCCGATACACTCGACTGGGACCTGTTTATAGGCCCGGCCCCGATGAGACCTTTCAACCACCTCTACACCCCCTGGAACTGGCGCGGCTGGTGGGACTTCGGCACCGGCGCCCTGGGCGACATGGCCTGCCATATCCTCCATCCGGTATTCAAGGGCCTCCAACTGGGCTACCCGACCAAAGTTCAGGGAAGCTCCACCCCGTTGCTGACCGAGTGCGCTCCAAACGCGCAGATGGTGAAGTTCGTATTCCCCGCGCGGTCGCACGTCCACCGGGTGGATATGCCAGAAGTGGAGGTCACGTGGTACGACGGCGGTTTGCAGCCTCCGCGTCCGGAAGGTATGCCCGAAGGCCGAAGCCTCAACGATCAGGGAGGCGGTGTGATATTCCACGGTACTAAGGATACGCTTATCTGCGGCTGTTACGGGGTGAACCCGTGGCTGTTGTCGGGCCGTGAGCCGAGTGTTCCGGAGATGACCCGTCAGGTGCCTGACGAGGACCACCAGATGGACTTCGTGCGGGCCTGCAAGGAGTCTCCGGCCAACCGCGTGAAGACCGCATCGGACTTCTCCGAAGCCGGTCCGTTCAACGAAATGGTAGTGATGGGCGTGCTCGGAGTCCGTTTGCAGGGTCTCAACAAGATACTGGAATGGGACGGCGAGAATATGCGGTTCACCAACATAAGCGACAGCGACACCCTTAGAATTATGATTGAGGACGGCTTCAGCATTCAGGACGGCCACCCCACCTTCAACAAGGTTTGGACCGACCCGATAAATGCGAAGCAATATGCCTCGGAACTGATAAAACACAATTACAGGGATGGCTGGAAATTGGCCGATATGCCGGTTTAACGAGTGACCGCTGCGCAGGGCGGGTATACCCGGTTGAAAACTGATGCCCGGTAACGGGTACGGCTTACGTTAATACTGCCATTGCAACATCCGGCAAAACGGTGCTGAACTATTTAAATCAATCCGAAACTATAAAAAGAAATTTATGAAGAAAACATTCCGTATTTTAGGTATCGCTACCGTTTCGGTGGCGATGGCAGCCTGTCTGGGCCGCGGTAACCAAAACAAGGCTGCCGATGAAACAGGAGCTTCGGCCGAGGTGGCGCAGGACGATGAAAATACCGTAGTGCTGTTCGACGGCCAGTCGCTCGACGGGTGGCGTGGTTACAACCGCGATGACGTACCCTCCCGCTGGACCGTCGAGGACGGCTGTCTCAAATTCAACGGCAGCGGCGGTGGAGAGGCTCAGGAGCTGGACGGGGGCGATATTATTTTCGACCGCAAGTTCGGCAACTTCAAACTCACCTTCGACTGGAAGGTATCCAAAGGCGGCAACTCGGGCGTCTTCTTCCTCGCCCAGGAGGTCCCGGGCGAACCTATCTATATCTCCGCCCCGGAGTACCAGATTCTCGACAACGAGAACCATCCCGACGCGCTGCTCGGCGTAAACGGCAACCGCAAGGCAGGTTCTCTTTACGACATGATACCGGCCGACCCGCAGAACGCCAAGCCCTACGGCGAGTGGAACACGGGCGGCATTATGGTGTTCAAAGGTACCGTTATCCACTTTATGAACGACGTACCGGTTGTGGAGTACCACCTCTGGACCCCGCAGTGGACCGAAATGATAGCCAACAGCAAATTCAGTCAAGACAAGTGGCCGCTGGCTTACGAACTACTCACCAACGTGGGCGGCGACAACCGCGAGGGCTATATCGGATTCCAGGACCACGGCGACGACGTCTGGTTCCGGAATATCAAAGTCCAGTTGATGGACTAAGCTATTACCGCATATAATTTTGGTCCCTGCTTACCCGGCAGGGACTTTTTTAATCTATTGTTTGGCATGTCGGACATGAGTAGTCTGCTTTCGGCGGGGCTTATTATATATGGTGTTTGCCGTATGGGCCGTGATAACGCTTTTCAACTATTACCGCACATCCTCGGGCCTTAATGCCCCCGGTTGGCGTGGAGTTTAACGGTGTCACTATCGCTGAAATAATCTCGGGCACCGGAATGTAACTATCTGTTCCTGAACCGACTACTGCTTTTCGGTGATGAATTTCCAGTAGCGGCGCGGCATCTGCCGGCTCTGGAGTCGCGGATTAATTCGTTCCCGGATGGCAAGGGCGTCGAAATAGTTTTTCCAGAGGGTCTGAAAGCGCTTTTCGTCCTCGGCCATCAGTTTGGGGTCGAGTTTGCCGTCGAGCAGGTGACCGTCGTCCTCGATAGTCACCTCGGTGGTCTCCTTAAGGTCATAATAGTAGCCGTATCGACGCTTGACGTCGTAAATCAGCCATTTTTGGTCGCGGAAGCGGTCGGTAAAATAGGGGATGGCGATGGGCAGGGAATTGAACTCGGGCGATACGGGTGCGAAAAACGAGTCGTCGCCCGCCTTCTGAAACCGGACGAACATCTGAAGGTAGTGGCCCTCATGGCTCACCTTTTGGGCGAGTTTCTTCACTTCGAGCACATCCTCGTCCGCAAGATTGTAGGCGAACTGGCCGGGCGAGTCGAAAATTTTTCGGATATACCTCATCAAAAGCATATCGGCACCTTCCCGCTCCGACAGCCACACATAGAGCACCATATTCCCTAACCGGCGTCCGAGTCTGGTTTCCAGCCCGTTCCAAACCCTTGCAGACATTTCCGGGTCGGTCGCCACGTCGTACACCTGGTCGGTGAACAGGGGCGGCACCTCGCCGTGGGCAAGTAGGGCACCGGGAAATATCCGGCGCGAGTAGGCGTCGAAAACGGCTGTAAGCAGCCCGTCCAATGTCTTATCGTACCGGAAAACGGTCATCTGGTATTATAACTTGTTTCCACTTTGGTGAAAAAGTCTTTTGTTTTGCAGATTGTCGCTACCCAACCGCTTCCGGCAGGCTGCGCAGAACAAACAGTATAAAATCATGAGTATGTTTACATACATGTTTTAACTAAAAAGTAGGTCTGCTTTGCAGACGTGCGGCACGCCGGAGGCGGGGTGGCGGGCCGCTATAAAGTTGGGTAAAATTGTAAATTGTTACCTGTTTTTTATTTATCGGCCACGTTATGGCATCCGGGCCGGTTGTTTAAAATCAAACACTTAAGGTCGGCCGAATCTTCATTCCGGCGGCCGCAAAACTGTGCGACTTCTGTTATATTTGCCCGAGCGGTAAACACCCCGCTCCCGGCAGGACTGCCGGTAGAGGCGAACACATAAAACCGTCTATTCCGGAAAAACCAGTTGCATCTGGGACCGCTCCCCTCCCCGCGGTGCCTTCTTCTGCGTCAGCACCTTGCGGACGAATTCCGGGCGCAGGTCGTTTACCGACCCTGCGGTGAGCTCGCCGCAGGTTATAAAATATTGGGCCTTTTTCATCACCACCCCTATCTTTTTCAGCGAGTCGGCCGTCAGCCGGGAGAAGCGGCGGGAGGAGACGATAATCTTCGCCGACTTCACCCCGATACCGGGCACCCGGAGTATCATCTCGTAATCGTCCCGGTTCACATCCACCGGGAACGAGGCCGGGTTGCGGAGTGCCCATGCCAGTTTCGGGTCTATCTCCAGGTCGAGGTGGGGATAGGAGTCGTCGACAATCTCATCGGCCCGGAAACCGTAGAACCGCATCAGCCAATCGGCTTGGTAAAGCCGGTTTTCGCGCACCAGCGGAGCCTGTTTCAGCGCGGGCAGCCGCGTGTCGTAGGAGTTCACGGGGATAAAACCCGAATAGTAGACCCTTTTCATCGAAGGCCGGGCGTAGAGGGCGGTGGAGAGGCTGAGTATATCCCGGTCGGTTTCGTCCGTGGCACCCACTATCATTTGCGTACTCTGGCCCGCCGGGGCGAACCGCGGGGCGTGGCGGAACTTTCGCCGCTCTTCGGCGCTCTCGAGCACTCCCTGCTGTATAAATTTCATGGGGCGGAAGACGCTCTCGTGGTCCTTCTCGGGCGCGAGCAGGCGCAGGTTCTGCTCGGTCGGAATCTCTATGTTCACACTCAGGCGGTCGGCGTACAGCCCGGCCTCGTTCACCAGTTCGCGGCTGGCCCCCGGGATGCTTTTCATGTGGATATACCCGTTGAAACGGTGTACCTTCCGCAGGTCCTTAACCACGCGCACCATCCGCTCCATCGTATAGTCCGGGTCGCGGATTACGCCCGAGCTGAGGAACAACCCTTCGATATAGTTGCGCCGGTAGAACTCGATGGTCAGTGTAACGAGTTCGTCCACCGTCATCGTTGCCCTCGGTATATCGTTGCTTCGGCGGTTGATGCAGTAGGCGCAGTCGTAGATGCAGTGGTTAGTGAGCATTATCTTCAGCAGTGAGATGCACCGCCCGTCCGCCGTAAAACTGTGGCAAAGACCCCACCCTTTCGAACTGCCCAGCCCGCCGCTTTTACCGCTGCGTGTGGTGCCGCTCGATGAGCAGGAAACGTCGTACTTTGCCGACTCGGCAAGTACAGTGAGTTTCTCGAGGATGCGGTCTTTCATAATCGCAAATTTACGCAATATCCGTGTCGGTTAGCGCGGCAGGAGACGGAATTAATCGACAATCCCTACCCATTGCACGATAATATTACCGGAGTGTCAGCAGATGGCGGAATTCCGGTCATCCTACATCGCACACCAATCTGCCAAACAGCGGAAATGGATAGCCGGGATACACGGTATCCCAATTTTCCGACTTATATTTATAAGTAAGGAAAAGCCGACCTAAGCCGGTGACGGGGCCCCGTCGGTAAGGGGTGCGACACGGTTAATCCGGCAGCGACCGGTTATTACCCCCTGCCGAGAATATGGGAATTAACGGCCACTACTTCCGCGTCGAAATCCGCTATCCGGCACACTTCCAGCCCCGCGTTCGCAAGCCGCAGATGCCCCTCGCACCGGGCGAGGGCCGTGGGTTCCGGCAGGGCGTACACCGCCTTGACGAATCCCCGTTCGATAATAAGGGCTGTGCACGACAGGGGTTTGGATTTGCGGTGGGTGCACGGCTCCATAGAGCTGTAAACGGCCGCGCCGCGCAGGTCCGCCCCAGCCGCCTCGGCTTTGGCTACGGCCTCCTCCTCGGCATGGTTGAGCAGGCCGGTCTCGTGGGTGAAACCGGTAAATACCTCCCCGCTGGCCGTCACCACCACCGCACCGACACGGTATGCCGTGCCGCACGGTGTGCTTTTGCGCCCCTCGGCGACCGCCGCCGCAAGGTACTGCCGGTCGAGCCGGTCGGTCTCCGGCGGAACCATCTCCAGTACGGCCGTCCCGCCGAGGTCTTCCGTCGAACGGACGACCAGCCGTGAGTCCGGGCTCCATGGGTAACCGCCCGGCGGCAGGAGCCGTGGTGCGTCCGAGTCGCCGACCATAAACGGGGCGACAGCAAGCCTGAAAAAGTCCGCATGACCGGCACCCAGATACATCCCCAGCACCGATGTCCCCCCCTCAACGAAAAGCGTCCGGCACCCCGTCGCCGTCAACCGTTCCGAAATCACCTCCGGCGTAATCTCTTTCTCCATGTAGACCTCCGCCACCCGCTTGAGCAGTTCGACCTGCCCGGCCGGGGCCTGCGGAGTGGTAAATACGATCTTCCGGCCCCTGCCGCGGGTAAAGAATCCGCATCCGGGGTCGATATTTCCGCACCGGGTGATGGTGACCTTACAAATATCCGGCTCCATCCCGGCCCGCAGGCGGGCCTCCCTCAGCGCGGGGTCCTTTATGACCAGCGACGGATTGTCCGCACGCACTGTCCCGGCGCCGACCAATATGGCGTCGCACCGCGAGCGCATGGCCGCCACACACGCCCAATCCTCCGGACTGGACAGTCTCAGCCGCGAGGGCGAGCAGTCGTCGATATAGCCGTCCAGCGAGACGGCGGCGGATACAATGGTTCTCATAGCAATAATTCAGGTAATCCGGAATCTTCCGCCGGGTCGGGGGTTTCGAATGGCGCTTCGTCCGGACGGCGGGGCGGCGTGTCGGACGCCGAATCGGCAGGTGTATTTCCGGCACGGTCGTCCGTATTGTCACTGTCGGTTTTAGCGGTCGGTTCGGCCGCAGGCTCACCCCGCGACTCCGCAGAGCCTATCGACAAACTGGTCGCACTGGCCCCGGACGGGTCGGGCGCTCCCGGGCCTGGCACGGCCCTACCCGAATGGAGCGTAAACAGGGTTATCTCCGGCTTTGTCCCGAGCCGCATCGAGAACATTACGTACCCCGTGCCGTCGTTGATATAGAGGTATCTGCCGTCTTCTTCGTACAGGCCGCTCCAGCAGTCATAGAACAGCCGCGCGGGCGACCACCGCCGCCGTCCCCAACCCAGTTTTATCTGCATGGAGTGGACATGGCCCGCGAGGGTCAGGTCTCCCACCCCGGCGGTAAGCATCTCGTTCCAAAGCTGCGGGGCATGGGTTACGGCAAGATTGAATGCCCCGCGGGGCACCTCCCGGTAGGCGGCCGTAATATCCGCCCCGTTCATGGCCGAAGTGTGGCTGTGGCCGTAAAACTCCTCCGGGTAGTCGAGTCCCGTTATATATATCGTATCCTCTCCGTTGGAGAGCGGTACGGTACGGTCCCTTAGCACGGTCCACCCGAGAGCCTCCTGTTTGGCTGTGAGCTGCGCGACACTCTCCTGCGGCGGATTGACGACGGTATCCTTTATGTAGATTCCGAGGTCGTGGTTTCCGAGCACCGAATAGACGCCGTAACCCGCCCGGATTCCGCCGAGTATTTCAAGGACCCGCGGGGTCAGCTCCCGCTCGTGTACATTCACTATATCTCCGCCGTTGATAACTATATCCGCCTGTAAATTATTGATAGTATCGCACATCCGGGCCAGAAACAGCTCCCCGTTCACCACATTGCCATAATGGGTGTCGCTGAACTCCACGATACGCAGGCCGTCGAACGAAGCCGGAAGATTGTCGAAAGTAAGTTCCACCCGCTCTACCCTTATCACGCTCCTGCCGAATGTCATACCGTAAGCGAGCCATATTAAACAGACAAGGGCCAGCACGATTCCAAGGTTATTGAATAGGTGCGACGGACGACCGATATGCTTCGTACGCAGCCCGTCCCCCAGCGAGACCACGGCATATATGGTTTTGGGAACGGCATTCAGGAAGAACAGCCCGATAATCCAGAGAATGGCCCGCATCGCGGCGGTACTTTGCCAGTCGAGCACCGTGTTGTAAGCGGCCAACGCTCCGACCACCATCGTATCCACCACCACCGCATATACGATATATCCTATCCTCCATATCCTGCCTGGCCGACGGCTGCGCACTATCCGTCGGTAGATACACACGTCCGCCCAGATTGCGACGATGGAACTTAACAGTATAAGAAGAAATATTTTCATCGGTTACGGTGGATTTGCGGCTTGGTGATTAACGGTTTTTATCCCTTTTAGGATTGGAGGGGAACCAGCCCTTTTCGACCCTTTTCTTCTGGTCGAACAGCTCGCCGATACCCCAGAGAGCTGAGAAACCGAACACCCCCAGAGCGGTAGAGACCAGTACGTTACCCGCGAACAGCGACCCGGCGAGCGCTCCCAGCCCTGCCACGAGGAACACCCACCAGCACCGTGTTCCGAAATAGTATTCGGCCTTGATAACTATGGGATGAAACACCCCGATAATCAGGAAAGTAACGACCCCGATTATAAGGCCCGAGAAATTATATGCGGTATTGAAATCCATCGGCGATGTTTTAATAAATCAAGAAGCTACAAAAATACAAACCTTATGCAGAAAACCAACCGTGGCCGTACCATTGCGGTATAACCCTATTACCGGTCGATCCGTCACAAAAACGCTTCTATACATATTAATTAATATTGCCATCAGAGGAGCCGAAGACAACAAAGTATCTACCTTACACCGTTTCCATGCCACAACTATCCACCGCACTACTCGAAACCCGGACAACACAACGCCCGGACGCTCGACAACCCGACAACCCGACAACCGCTACTCCAGCCTCTTATTTCTTGTGTCGGGATTCTTACCAGGAGCCGCCGTAGGTCTGAACACGCCCCTTACGGACCGCCTTTTACAATACCAAAAAGCGCCCCCTATCAGGGGACGCCATAACCGAATCCGGTACCCGTAGGGCCGGACCGTTTTTAATAGTTGGTCTTCTTCGGTTCGAAATAAGCCTGTGCGTGGGCGCAGGCCGGACACATTTCGGGAGCTTCGGTACCCGTGTGCACATATCCGCAGTTGCGGCACTGCCACTCGATGGGCTCGTCGCGTTTGAATACACCCTCTTCCTCTACCCTTTGGAGCAGGGTACGGTAACGGTTTTCGTGTTCGCTCTCCACCTTGGCGATGTTTCGGAACACGGTAGCGATGGCGGTGAAACCCTCGGCTTCTGCCACATCGGCCCATGCCGGATAGAGTTCGCCCCACTCCTCGTGTTCACCCTCGGCGGCGGCGAGAAGGTTCTCGGCCGTGGTACCTATTTTACCCGCCGGGAAGGTCCCGTCGATATTGAGCATACCCCCTTCGAGGAATTTGAAGAAACGCTCCGCATGCTCCTTCTCCTGCTCGGCGGTTTCGAGGAAGACGCCGGCTATCTGTTCGTAACCCTCCTTTTTGGCTTTACTGGCAAAAAACGTATACCGGGTGCGCGCCTGCGATTCGCCTGCGAACGCCCTAAGAAGGTTCTTTTCGGTCTCGGTTCCTTTTACTGATTTTCCCATAGTTGAAATAATTTGTTATGTAACAGTTCGGTTCGTAAGTCTTTGTGAGTTTGCCCCATGCAAATATAATATCCCGGCCGGGGATTCGGGCTATAAAACCTATCAATAGTTTTTATGCCTGTATAAGGCCCGGCTTATACAGGCACGGATATTCGTTTAAAGATAGTAATTTTAACGGAATTTTACACATGCATCCGGTACGTTTTGCAGGGAATTTGAATCCCGCCCGGCCGTAATATTTATTAAAGACAGATATTTATGAACGAACTCACGCTCGCAACGCCCTCGATCCTTTTCTCGGCCATCTCGCTGATAATGCTCGCTTACACAAACCGTTTCCTGTCGTACGCGACGTTGATTCGAAGCATATCCGCGGAGTATGCCGTACGGCCGTCCGAAAAGATACGTGCGCAGATAAGCAACCTGCGCCGTCGGCTCTACATGACCCGCGCCATGCAGATACTCGGCATCTTGAGCCTGCTGCTATGCGTGGTCTGCACCTTCCTTATCTACGTGGGCCTGCAAACCGCCGCGGTATGGATGTTCGGCGTCGCTTTGATTTCGCTGGCCGTGTCGCTGGCAATCTCAATTGCCGAAATTCAGATATCGGTACGCGCGCTCGACATTCACCTGGACAGCGTGAATCATAAATGAACGGCTGCGGGGCCGCGGGGAAGGGAATTATTGCTTATATTTGTGGGTTTAAAACCGTTTCCCGATGCCCGCAAAAACTATTTGCCTTATCGTACTGGCGCTCCTTCCGGCCCTTCGGGCCGGAGCGCAAAGCGGCGGTGAAGCCCAGGAACCCGGCAGGGAAGGTTTCCGGGGGCCGGTGAGCGGCTGTATCGAACTCTCGGCCAATCTGGTATTCGAGGAGGGCAATTACAAAATGCAAAGCCCGTTTTATTACACGGTCACCCTTATGGACGAGGACGGCAGGGTTGCGAGCCGCCGGTGGTTTAACGTCGAAACGGTAGGGAGCCGTATCGATACAATCTCCCCGCATTTATTCCCGGAGCGGGAACTGATGCTACCGGCCCGTGCCGACCCGCTGCCCCTCAAACCCTCCCTTATAGGCGGTATACATTCCGGAGCTGTCGGCACTTCCGAACTACTGGCGGCCGTATACGGGGGCGACTGCGAAATTCAATATTTTTACTTCTCCTCGGTCGATAATAAACCGTTAGCCGTCATAATTGCTGACTCCGCAGGCGCTCCCATGGCACTGGTCGGTTTCTACCCGGGCGACGAACCGGTCGAAGCCATATATCACTACCGGCTCATTTCCCACGGACTCTTTACCGATACTTACTCTTACGGAGAAAACACCATACTTTACGAACGCCGGAACGAAGACGCGCCGGTGATCGGAATCGAATACAGGTACGACGGATCCGAACTACGGGAGGTCCGGATGTACGACCCGCAGGGCCGGGCGGCGGAGATACATACTTACTCCTCCGGTATGCGGCCGCGACGCAGGGAGGTGCTGCCGTCGGAAAGACACCCGCACGGTTACCGGTATAAATACCGGTACAAGGGCACGGACCGGAACTACACCCGGACCACCGTTATGGGCCCCGGGCGGCATCCCTGGTACTGTTTCACCGTCGATTCGATATCGGACGGCAGGATTATTTCCACCGTGACCGAAACCGCCATGCCACTGCCGGGCCGCAAAAGGGTGAGCAGGCGCAGGGGTTACGGCCAAATCACCCGCCTTTCGTTATCCTACAGGTACGACTACCGGGGGAACATCGCAGAAATGACGGACCTCGAATCCGGCGTCACTTCGTGCTCCGTGTACCGCTACGACGGCCGGGGTAACTGGTACGTTAAATACATGTACACCGGACTGGATCCCTTTCCACATACCATTACATGCAGATCCATCCGGTACAGGGAATAACCGGAAAGACGAAGAATAAATAAATCTATATCTATGTCAGACGAAAAGATAATTTTCTCGATGGTTGGAGTGAGCAAAGTGTTCAACAACCAGAAAAAAGTGCTTAATAACATTTACCTGTCGTTCTTCTACGGCGCAAAAATCGGTATCATCGGTCTCAACGGGTCGGGTAAATCGACCTTGATGAAGATAATCGCCGGACTGGACAAGAATATTCAGGGCGAAGTGGTCTTCTCGCCGGGCTACTCGGTGGGCTACCTCGAACAGGAGCCGCAGCTCGACGAGACCAAGACCGTGCGTGAAGTCGTGGAGGAGGGGTGCGCTGACCTTGTGGCTCTGCTTAAGGAGTACGAGGAGATCAATATGGCCTTTATGGAGCCGATGGACGACGACAAGATGGCCAAATTAATCGAACGGCAGGGTGAACTTACCGAACTTATCGACCAGCAGAACGGCTGGGAGCTCGACAGTAAGCTGGAAAGGGCTATGGACGCCCTGCGGTGCCCTCCGGCAGACACTAATGTGGCCCACCTCTCGGGCGGCGAAAGCCGCCGTGTGGCCCTCTGCCGCCTCCTGCTCCGTGAGCCGGACGTACTGCTGCTCGACGAGCCCACCAACCACCTCGACGCCGAGAGTATCGACTGGCTCGAACAGCACCTTCAGCAATACAAGGGGACGGTAATCGCCGTTACGCACGACCGTTACTTCCTCGACAACGTGGCCGGGTGGATACTGGAACTCGACCGCGGCGAGGGCATCCCGTGGAAGGGTAACTATACGAGCTGGCTCGAACAGAAATCCAAGCGGCTCGAGCAGGAGGAGAAACAGGAGAGCAAACGCCGCAAAACCCTCGAGAGGGAACTCGAATGGGTCCGCATGAGTCCGAAGGCGCGCCATGCCAAGAGCAAGGCCCGTCTGGCGGCCTACGACAAGATGCTGAACGAGGATTCGAAACAGAAGGAGGAGAAGCTCGAAATTTACATCCCCGACGGTCCCCGGCTCGGCAACGTGGTCATCGAAGCCAACGGCGTAAGCAAGGGTTACGACGGCCGGACGTTGTACGAGGACCTGAGTTTTTCGCTTCCCCCGGCCGGTATCGTGGGGGTCATAGGGCCGAACGGCACGGGTAAGACCACCCTCTTCAGGATGATTATGGGACTCGAAACACCCGATAAAGGGGACTTCCGTGTCGGGGATACCGTAAAGCTGGCCTATGTGGACCAGCAGCACCAGTCCATCGATCCGGATAAGACCGTCTACGAAGTTATTTCTGAAAACAGCGATATTATAACGCTCGGCAACCGGCAGGTCAATGCCCGCGGTTATGTGGCGCGGTTCAACTTCACCGGCGGCGACCAGGAGAAGAAGTGCGGCGTCCTGTCGGGCGGTGAGCGCAACCGGCTCCATCTGGCGCTGGCCCTTAAAGAAGGCGGCAATGTGTTGCTGCTCGATGAACCTACCAACGATATCGACGTAAACACCCTTCGCGCGCTGGAGGAGGGCCTGGAGAACTTCGCCGGATGCGCCGTGGTAATCTCGCACGACCGCTGGTTTCTCGACCGTATCGCCACGCATATCCTCTCGTTCGAGGGTGACTCGAAGGTGGTCTTCTTCGAGGGCGGTTACAGCGAATACGAGGAGCACAAGGCCCAGTTCGGCATAAACCCGCCGCAGAAGGTTAAGTACCGGAAGCTGGTGGAGTAGCCCCGTATAACGCGTATGTGCCGGCCCACGGTGGCGAAACGGTATAAACTTGGAGCGGGACCGGAGCGGTATGGGAACAGTATGGGAGCGGTATGGAAACCGGTATAATCTCGGGGTAGATGCCGATCGGTGTCGGTCTGAGACCGGTAGGATATTAACACTGCATCGGGAACGTACTAATTCAGTATAGGTCCGGTATGGGACTGGGACCGTTTCGGTATCGGAACGGTATCGGAAAAAATATCAAATCGGGGTCGGCCCGGCGCGGGGTCAACCCGGGACCGGCTCAATACCCACCGGGATAAGAACGGTATTGGACAAGGGTCAACTCGGGGACCGGCTCCTAATCGGCCCGGTATCGGAAACGGTTTATCGAGTCGCGCTGCTGTGTAATTCCGGGTACCAAACAGGCACTCCCGCCACTGTAAAAAGTACCGGTACCACAAGGCAACGAATATAAAAATTCTCCGAACCGGTATAGTGATGCTGTAGTTGTCCCGGTTCCCCGTAAATAACAGGGGCCGGCCCCCGATAAGGACCGGCCCCACCAATCACTAACCGGCCGGTTTTCAGTCAGCCGGATTCAGGAATGGGGAATGAAAAAAATTGGGTTTATTCTTCGATTACTAAGTCTCGTATTTTACTGAGTGTTTCATCGTCTATCCAAATCCGGTCGTACTTTACATACCAAATACCATCGGATTTCATGAGTTCCACCCATCCTTCGCCCGACTCTTTATTCCTTTGAATGTCCAGCACGATCCGGGCATAGTCTTCACCAATCCGGCTTTCCGCTTCGTTGTATTTTATCGTGACCTTATGTTTGGAGAGTATTTTAGCGACAGTCCTGCTCGTTTCCTTATCGAGTAGCTTCCGTTCGTATTCCAGCTCCGAATCCTCATAAAAAGGACCCATAAGTTCGGTACACTCCTCCAGTTTCCATGCACTATAAGCATGGGCATACTTTTCGGCGATTTTAACGGGGTCGTTGCCCGCACCGCCGCCGCATGCCGAAGTAATCAATACCGTTACGGCAGCCACCGCCAGTTTTGTAAAAATTCCTTTAACTTTCATAGTTTTTATTTTTATGATTTCAAAGGGGGACCTTAACAGGACCGGGCCCCCCTTTTTCCGGGCCGTGCTTCGTCCACTACCGTAAGCCGCGTCCCGAATATCTATTTACATCTGCATCATGGCCTGCTGCATCTTCCTCTGCACGCCCTCTTCCATCCACAGGTCGAAGGATTGTACGCACCAGGTTCCCCCCATCTTATTAAGCTGCACCCGGCTCTGACCAGAGGCGTTACCGTCGGCATCCACCGTCGTGTCGAATACAATATCGGTGCTCTCCGACCCCACTTCGCTCTCACCGGCATTGTATTTTACCGTGAAGGTATATTCGCCCATGATTTTGCCGATACTTTCATGTGCATAGTCGGTAAAGAGGTCCTGCGCAAATTCTATTTGGGAGTCCTCGTAATACGGACCCATCAGCCTTTCGCACGTCGGAAGGTCCCATGTGTAATATGCTTTGGCGAACTGTTCGGCAATTTGGGCAGGACTCTGCACTACGGCGCCGCCGCCCGAAACGAGGAGTGCCGCTAAGATACCTAATACGACAATCGTAATTTTTTTCATGTTCTTAAGTTTAGAAGTTTATTTTTACCGGACTTCAAGGGGGTCAGCACCCGTCGTAATCCGGATCGAAATTCTCGTATGGTTCCATATCCGTTTCGTCCCAGTAGTCTATGTAACGGAAGACGTACCGCTGGGGGTTCTCCTGATATATGTGTATCCAGTTGTTCCGCCGGTCGTAGCTGGTCGGATCTATGGTGACCACCACTTTGTCCCTAACCCTTACCATCGGGTCGGGCCTTTTGGTGAACAGCTCATCGTCGAGTTCCAGCACATTTTTTTCCCAGCCCTCGGGGAGCGATTCGGCGTAGGCCCACATATCCCCTTTGAACACTCCGCCGTCGTCGTAAGTATATCTCCACAGCAGGTAGGGTGTCGCGGCCATTTCGGCGCCCGGCATATCGTCGTACCGGTTGTCCTCGTACTCTATCTTGGCCACCATCAGCCCGTCTTTGTCGTAATGGTAAGCGTTACGCCGGACATTGGCAATCCGGCCGTCACTGTCGTAGATAACGGTCCTGAGCGGATTGTGATACTGGTCGTAAATAATCCTCTGGGTGAGGACGCTGTCCCTGAGTACTTCGTAAGTCCGCTTCTCGGTGAGACGGTACTCGTAGGTGGTCGGTTTCCGCGCACTGTATTCCGGTTCTCCCGAGGTATTGCTGTTGGTGAACACCTGCTCCCTCAGGATGTTGCCCCACCGGTCATACTCGGTCTCGGTTTTGCTCGTGATACGGTAGTCCCCGTTCTTGCTGTACCGGTAGCTCGTCTTCGAGACGAGGGTCACACTGTCGTCGGCATAGGTATAGACGTCGACCGGGAAGAGATGGTATTCCCTGCCGATGGCCGGTCTCTCGCCGTACTCGGTAAGGCGTCCCGCGGTATTGAACCAATAGTATTCGGTAAAGTCCCGGCGATTTTTAAGCAGTACTATCTGCTTGGGTGTGCCGCGTAGACCCATCTCCTGCCAGTCGGTGCGGGGAACGACGGTGAACCCGCCGTCCTTACCGCCGGAGCACCCGGCGGCAAAGATGCCGAGCGCCAGAGTTACCGTTATGCTAAGCCCTTCGAGGGCCTTCTTCAAAAAGTTTCTTTTCATGGGACCGTTATTTTTTTACGCGGATATCTATTACGAGCGCGTCGTCGCTCACGTCCGACAGGCTCAGTTCTCCGCCTTTCATCCACCAGTCGTTGTAGGCGTCGTAACCACCTTTTAGAGCTGTGTTGGCGATAGAAAATACCATATTGTCGTTAAATTTCACGAACAATTTGCCCGTATTGGCATATGCGTCCAGTTCAATCGGGTAGCCGGAGGCGCGCTCCTTTACTTCGGCCAGGGTCATGCCCACTCTTATTCCTTCGTTTTGTGTGCGGAACTCGTCGCTGTAAACCACCATCAGGTATTCCGGGAAATACTCCACCACCACATCTCCGGCGCTGTTACGGACGTAGTAGGTGTCGGTTTCACCCCACTCGTGGTCCTTTTCGAGACTTGTCGTATAGCCTTCGCCCAACTGGGGATTCCTTTGTCCGAAAATCATCATCCCTACACCGTCCTTGTGAATCCACTTGTCGGCCCCTGTCGAAACCAGGTATTGACGCGCCGTGCAGATATAAACGGGCCTATAAATTTCCACACCGAACAGTATGGGGTAACCGTCGTTGGTACCCTCCGTATCGTCCATCCACGGGCCGTCGGCGCGACCGGCGTTCATTACCGCCACAAATTCGGCCCCCTGCATCCGGTCGGTGGTGAGGCCGCCGTTTTCGAGGTAGAAATTTTGGTTTTTATTTTCGTTCTTGGTGAGCGGTTTTGCCGTAAGGTCGAACCAGCAGTTGGTAACCTTATCCAGACTGCGGGTGAGGTCGGCGGTGAGATGGCCGCCGCGGCCGCTCTTGCCTGCGGAGTAGCAATTGGTGACGGAACTGTTCTCGGGCAGGGACTTATTACCGGCAATACCGCCCGCCGAAGCGGTTACGCCCACTATATTAGCAGTGATTTTACCGCGGGTGTAACAATCGGCAATCCTGCCGCCGGTAAGCATTTCACCCACGATACCGCCCGAATGTTTCGACAGGGAGAAATATGAAACGGAGCCGTTGAAGGCGCACCTCTCGATAAGGCCCCTGCTCTTTCCGGCGATACCGCCCCCGTCCGTAAGCACAGTCACCGACGCACCGGATACGCAGCCGTATACCGTGCCGTTATTTATGCCCACGATACCGCCCACGGTGGTTCCTTCGACAGTGGCGGTCGTGCTGCAGTAAGATATGGTGCCGTTGTTTACCGCGGCTACGGCGCCCACCGTCTCGGCCTTCACGGTGCAGGAGTTATCGACCGTAAGGTCGCGGACCACCCCGCTCGGAGCGATGTACCCGAACACCCCGCCGTAATCGGTTTTTTTGCGGTCGGTTTCCAGTATCGACATATTTTTGATTGTATGGCCGTTGCCGTAGAACTTACCGGCGAAAGGAGTCTGCTCCGTACCGATAGGTTTCCAGTTCTTGGCCTGCTGGTCGGAGCCGTTGGCATTACTGAGGTCGAGGTCCGTCATCAGTACGAAGTAAACCCCTTCGAGACTCTTCCCGTCCATGGTCCACCGCGCGATGCAGGCCATCTGGGCGGCGCTGGTCACAAGGTAAGGTTGGTCCTGCGTACCTCGGCCGGGCATGCTTGCAGAGTTGTTCCCGTTCCACGGAAGGGTGGAGGTGGATTCATTGAACGCGTCCTGGGTAAGTACCAGCTCACAGTCCACCACCGTCCCGTGCTCCGGTTCACCGCCGGAAACGTTTCCGTCGCTCTGGGGATTTTGTGCGTCGGCAGAAAAGCTGAGGCATAGCAATACCGTCACGCACAGGATAAATCTTAGATTCTTCATGGTTACTGTTAATATTGTCGGTTAATAATATCGCAATAAAAAAGCGTGGTGCCGTTGGCTCGCTCTATCATGCAGGCTCTGGTAAACCCTCGGATTAAAACAAGCAACAGCCCACGCCATGTAACCATGACGGGTGGGTCCGCAGCTTATTCCCATCCTCAGAAAATGTACCAGATTTTGCATGAGGGAATAAACCGAACACTCACTGTGTTCCATATATATGTACCCCCGAAGGGGACGGTACAAATATAGTAAAACAATTGCAAGTGCCTATCAGCCCTGGGCTGTTGCTTTTAAATTCTCGCGTTGCTTTACTATTTATACCGACAATGGTCAAAAGGTAACAATTTTTATTTTATTTTGCACCGTCCGACCCGAACCTTTGACCATGAAATGTATCGCCCGTATCTTATTAACCGTTGCCGTACTGCTGTTTACGGCCACATCCGTCGGGGTGGCCGGGGAAACCCGTGTGCTTGTCGTCCTTATCGGACACTACCCCGCCGGGAGCGGATGGGGCAGGCTCCACTGTGCCAACGACCGGGAATTGATCGAGCCCCTGTTGACCTCGATAGGCTGTGGGAAGAATAGCATCGCAGTGCTTACCGACAGTCTCGCTACGAAGGGGGCGGTTACGGAATCGCTGGAATCGCTCGTCGCGGTAACCTCCGCCGGAGACCGTATATACATCCACTTCTGCTGCCACGGGCAGCAGATGATAGACGATGACGGAGACGAGCCGGACGGGCTGGACGAGTCGCTGGTGATGTACGATGCCCGCCGCAGGTATACCCAAGGCGTATATGAAGGAGAAGCCCACCTGCGCGACGACGAGCTGGGCAGGTACCTCGACCGTATACGGCTGGCCGCCGGTCCGGGCGGCAACCTCACCCTCGTTATCGACGCCTGCCACAGCGGCACGGCCGACAGGGCGGGAGCGGACGATTACATCCGCGGCACCACCTACGTCTTCGGCCCTGCGGGACAGCCGGTTCCCGTGCCGGAACCCGCTAAAGTCAAGTATACGGCTACTATCGACCCCCGCATGGCACCGCTGACCGTCTACTCCGCCTGCGGGCCGGACGAGGCCAACCACGAATACCGCGACCCGTCGACGGGCCGCTACTACGGCTCGCTGACCTATGCGCTGCACCGGGTCGTTATGTCTCCCGGAACCGACAGGCGGGGATTAACTCCCGCCGGACTTAACGAGCGGCTCAGGGTTACGATGGAGGAACTCTTCGCCGGTAAAAGGCACAGCCAGACACCATTTTTCGAGACCACCGATGAGAGTAAAATTTCGATATTCGCCGTCCCTTCCGGAGAGTGACCGGCAGGGGGACGACGCCCGGGGAG
>JAJBVT010000043.1 GCA_020859685.1 Rikenellaceae bacterium | reverse complement strand
CCCCCACACCGCCCGTTACCGCGCCTCACCCTTACGACCTCATCGTCTGCAACCCGCCCTACTTCACCTCGTCCCTTCTGCCGCCGGACCGGCAGCGTGAGATGGCCCGCCATGACGCCTCGCTCGGCCGTGAAGATCTAATCCGCTGCGCCGCCGCCCTGTCCCGGCCCGGAACGCTGTTGGCCCTAATTATCCCCACCGTCCAGACGGCGGATTATATCGTCTCGGCCGACCTCGGCGGCTTCGCGCTTACCCGCCGCACCGACGTGCGGACGACACCCGGCTCGCCTCCCAAACGAACCCTGCTCGAATTTCGCTTCGGCCCGCATCCCGCAGCCCCCGAACCGTTAACGAACACCCTCGTGATAGAGACCTCTCCGCAGCACTTTACCGAAGAATATATGGCCCTCACCCGGGACTTCTATCTGAAATTCTGAAAAATCATTAAATTTGTTTCCAATATACCTTATAAGAGATGAAAAAAATACACGTATTTATATCCGCCCTCGCCGTGGGGCTGGCTTCGATAACCGCCCATGCGCAGAACCCGGCCGTCTACCCGCTGGAATACGGCGAAAGCGTACTGCCGCTCACCGCGGTAAAGGTTGCGGTGACCGTCGAAAAGGAGACGGTCTTACCCGGCCCTTACGCCCGTTACGCGCAGAAATTCCTCGGGGCGATGGCTCCCCTCAGTCCGCGGGTAACATACGATATCACGGGTGCGTCGCTCCAAATTACGGAGTTCTCCTTCGACGGGGCGGTCGCCGCCCCGGGCAGCGACGTGACGGTGCTGCCGAACGTATACGCCCCCACCGACTTCGTGAAATTCGCCATAGACCGCACCTCGCTGGCCGAAAAATCGGCCGAAGCGATGGCCCAGGATGCCGCCAACACGATCTATACCCTGCGCAGGCGCCGGTTCGACCTGATTTCGGGCGAGGCCGGGGAGCACGTTTACGGCGCCGGAATGAAGGCGGCCCTCGACGAGCTTGCCCGTATGGAGGAGGAGTATGTATCGCTCTTTATGGGTAAGAGCTACACCGAGACCTCCACGGAGGTTATCGAGGTGGTACCGGAAGCGGGGAAGACCAACTACACCGTGTGCCGCTTCTCACCCGAAGAGGGCCTTCTGCCGGACAGCGACCTCGGCGCCGCGCCGGTCGTACTCACCCTGGCGCCGGAGCAGACGGTAGCGGCAGTTCCGCGTTCGGATAAAAAGACCGGCTCGCTTGTACGGATAGCCCGGTGGACGGACTGTCGCGTAATGGACGGCACTCGCCAGCTTGCCGCAAGGCGGCTGCCGATATTCCAGTTCGGCGAGACGGTGTTAGCCAAATAGGTCGCCGGTACGGGACACAACCGGGAAACGATTTGGACATAAAAGAAAAAGAACTTACCGCCCTTCTGCGCAGGGAGATGAACGGTGCCGTGGCCGCATCGATGGCCGAAAAGGGCCTTGTCTACGGGCTCAATTACGGGGTCAGCCTTGCCGATATCCGCGCCGTAGCCAAAGGGTTCGCCCCGGACCACGCGCTTGCCAGGCACATATATCCGCACGATGTGAGGGAACTGCGCCTTGCCGCCTACCTTATCGCCGACCCCGCGGCCGTTACCCGTGAGGAACTGCCCCTCTGGGGCGAAGGAATCACAACTACGGAGCTGGCCTCGAACGCCGCGGTTTCGCTATTTTCGAAAACGTCGTTATCCCACTACCTGATATTCGAGTGGCTCCGACCCGGAACTCGCCCCCTTTTGATATTTACAGCCGTTATGACGGCGGCGGCCTGTTTACGGGTTACGGACCAACGACCCGTATGGGACATCGACCGGCTGCTCGACACGATATACGAACGGGTAAAGGAGTCCCGTAACGCGATATACCTCGGCGAACCCCTCGCCGCCCTACTGCTGCGTCTCGGCGCACTGCCCGACTCCGACCCCGCGGCGCTTGCCCGTTACATTGCCCGTATCGGCGGTGCCGACCCCGCCCTGGGCGAATATCTCGTAACAAACGCCGGGTGGGCGTTCGATTAATCCGGCCCGGATTTCATCCCGGTACAAAGTCCGCCCGGACCGTGGCTACGGCGTTCCTTATACCCGCTTCGGATATTCCCTGTCTGACACTATCTATTTGCCTTCCGTTAATGCCCACCCGGCCGCACTACCATCATAATCTCTCCGGCTATTCTACATCATGGTCACCCCCGTTATCTCCTATCCTGCCACCTTCCGTCACGCCCCGTCCGGCCGCACTCCATATTGTAAATTATGGTCAACCCCCGTTACATCGCGTCCGGCCGCGCCCCCATCGACACCCACCAAGCCGCCCCTCAATAATTACCTTCCCGGTCGCTTTCCCGTATCAGACCATCCGGCCGCCCTCCCTTCAAGGGACCTCACGAAACACGCCCGACCCGAAAATTAGGCCCGCCACTCCGCGTAAAGAAACAGCCCGTCCCGCATCAGATACCCCATTGTCGGTAATATATTGATAAGTCCGGGCGTTATAGTGTTTGACGATTACGAAATCTAACTAATTTTGTGGGACCGTTTATTTTTCGTAACTTTTACTTCACGGTATCCGTGTTTTTCATAACCCACAAGCCGACTGAAACAAAATCATAAATTATATGTCACAGGACAAATTTTCAGACCGCCATATCGGCATCTCGCCCGAGGATCTTCCCGCAATGCTGGCCACAATCGGCGCCGGGTCGGTAGAGGAGCTTATCTCCGAAGTCATACCGCAGAATATCCTGCTCCGCAAACCCCTCGACCTTCCGGCCGATGGGATGACCGAGCACGAGTTCGCGGCCCATATCGAATCACTGGCTGCGCGCAACAGCCAGTACCGCTCGTTTATCGGCATGGGCTACTACCCGACGGCCACTCCTGCACCCATTATGCGTAACGTGTTCGAAAACCCGTCGTGGTACACATCCTATACGCCCTATCAGGCAGAAATATCGCAGGGCAGGCTCGAGGCGCTTCTCAATTTCCAGACCATGGTGGTAAGTATGACCGGTATGGAGATATCGAACTGTTCGCTGCTGGACGAGGGTACCGCGGCGGCCGAGGCGATGCTGATGATGTTCGCCCTGCGCAGCCGTGAGGCTGTGAAAGAGGGCCGCAACGTGGTTTTCGTGGACGAGAACATCTTCCTCCAGACTCTCGACGTATTGCTCACGCGCAGCGAGCCTGTGGGCATAGAGATTGTGCGCGAGGACTTCCGCACTTACGAGTTTACCGGCCGGGAGTTCGGGGTTATCGTGCAGTACCCGGCCGCGGACGGCGAGGTGCGCGACTACACGGAGTTCGCCCGGCAGGCCCACGAGAACGGAGCGCTCGTCGCGGCCGTGTCGGACATTATGGCTCTCGCCCTGCTTAAGCCCCCCGGCGAGTGGGGCGCGGATATCGCGGTGGGTAACACCCAGCGGATGGGCATACCGATGGGCTTCGGTGGCCCCCATGCCGGATACCTCGCCACAAAAGAGGCCTACAAACGGAATATGCCGGGCAGGATTATCGGCGTGTCGGTGGACCGGCTGGGCAACAAGGCCCTGCGGATGGCCCTGCAGACCCGCGAACAGCATATTAAGCGTGAAAAAGCGACCTCAAATATCTGCACAGCCTCGGCCCTGATGGCCTCGATGGCCGGTTTCTACGCCGTCTACCACGGCGGGGAGGGTATCGTTCGGATAGCCACGCATATCCACGAGGTGGCCGTAAAGGTGGCCGCCGGACTGAAAACCCTCGGTTATCGACCGACCCACGGGGAGTTTTTCGACACACTCGAAGTTACCGCCGAGGCGGCCGTCATACAGGATATAGCCCTGCGTGAGGGTATCAATTTCTTCTACCCGGACGACAACCGGGTTCGCATGAGTTTCGACGAGGTCACCACCTCCGAGGAGACGGACGCCGTGCTGGCCATTTTCGCCGAGGCGGCCGGTAAAAAGGCCCCGAAGGCGGCCAAAACCGCCCCCCATGCCATTCCCGACGCGCTGGTGCGCACCACGCCGCTGCTCGACAGCCCGGCGTTCGGGCTCTACCGCACGGAAACCGAGCTGATGCGCTACATCAAAAGGCTCGAGCGGCGCGACATATCACTGACGGACAGCATGATATCGCTCGGTTCGTGCACCATGAAGCTCAACCCGGCCGCGGCCATGATGCCCCTGAGCCTTTCGGGATTCGGGAACATGCACCCGTTCGCCCCGCTCGGGCAGGCGGAGGGGTATATGGAGCTTATCCAGAACCTCGAGAGGGACCTTGCCGTTATAACCGGGTTCGCCGCCACCTCGCTCCAGCCCAATTCGGGCGCGGCGGGCGAGTATGCCGGGATGATGGTCATACGGGCCTACCACCAGAGCCGCGGGCAGGGGTACCGAAATATCGTGCTTATCCCGGCCTCGGCGCACGGCACCAATCCCGCCACGGCGGCGATGGCCGGAATGCGTATCGTGGTGGTAAAGTGCGACGACAAGGGAAATATCGATGTGGACGACCTCCGCGCCAAAGCCGCCGAGCACGCCAGCGAACTCTGCGCGGCGATGATAACCTACCCCTCGACGCACGGGGTGTTCGAGAGCCGCATACGTGAAATAATCGACATCATACACGACGCGGGCGGGCAGGTCTATATGGACGGCGCGAATATGAACGCCCAGGTGGGCCTTACGAACCCCGGTTACATCGGGGCCGATATATGCCACCTCAACCTTCACAAAACGTTTGGCATGCCCCACGGCGGCGGTGGCCCGGGCGTAGGCCCGATATGCGCGGCGCGGCATCTGGCGCCGTTCCTCCCGTCGCACCTGCTGGTGCGCGAGGCCGGGGGCGACGAAGGCATTACCGCCGTAGCGTCGGCGCCCTACGGCAGCCCGCTGCTGCTCCCCATCACCTATGCCTACATCAAGCTGCTGGGCGGCGAAGGGCTGCGCAAAGCCACGGAGGCGGCCATAGTCAACGCCAACTACATGTCCAAAGCCCTCGAACCGGAATTCCGCACCTTCTACACCGGCGAACGGGGCCGCGTGGGCCACGAAATGATACTCGACCTCCAGAACTTCCGCAAGGACTACGGCGTGGAGGCGGGCGATATAGCCCGCAGGCTAATGGATTACGGTTTCCATGCCCCGACGCTCTCCTTCCCCGTCCACGACACGTTTATGATAGAGCCTACCGAGAGCGAGTTGAAACAGGAGCTCGACCGGTTCATCGAAGCGATGGTGGCAATCAAACGGGAGTGCGAAGAGGCGGCCGCAGCGGCCCAAGCGGACAATCCCGTGGTCAACGCACCCCATACCGCCCGCGAAATCGCCGGGGAGTGGACCCACCCGTACAGCCGCGCCGAGGCGGCCTTCCCGCTTGAGTGGGTCGGCGAAAATAAATTCTTCCCATATGTTTCGAAGATAGACGCCGGATACGGCGACAGGAATCTCTGCCCGGTGAACACGGCCCTGTACGAGGGCTTCGGGGAATAATCCTTCCACCGAGGTACAAACGCAAGCCCCCTCCCCGCACGGGACGGGGGCTTGTTTATTATATGTAGTCAGAAGAAAGTTATTTTTTTATGTCATCCTGAACGCAGTGAAGGATCTTTCTTTATGGGGATATTTCCGAACCCGAAACCGAAAGGCGACGTGAAGCCAAACCAAGGCGCGAAAAGGCGACGGGTGCACTCCTGCGGAGTGCAAAAAGAATGTCATCCTGAGGAGTGAAGCGACGAAGGAACCGGAATACATGTCATCCCGGCGAGCCGAAGCCGACGAACCGCCAAGTCACCATATCCGACCTCACTCTTCTCTTCCGGATATGATTTTCTAAATTTCCAGACGCACCCGCCCGGCATTTTACAAACATCTGCCGTTTATTTACTTATTTACCGGCATACTTGCGCCTCCGTTTTATTGCATTATATTTGTATCTTCAAACGATAAAGCGCTATTTTACTATAAATTATCAAAATGAAAATCGGAGACAAAACATTCGTATCACTGTCATATAAACTTACCGTAGACGGCCAGGTTGTAGACAGCACCAGTGCCGAAAGGCCGCTGGAATTTGTATTCGGGGCCGGATACCTCCTGCCTAAATTCGAAGAGAATATTAAGGGACTCGAGCCGGGCGCCAAGTTCCAGTTTACCCTTCCGGCAAGCGATGGTTACGGGGAGATTATTTCCGAAGCCGTTACGGAACTTCCCAAAGACGTCTTCAGGATAGACGGCAATATCGAGGACGGCCTCTTGTCCATCGGCAACCAGATTCCGATGAGTACCGCAGACGGGCAGCACCTTATCGGCACGGTGAAAAGCGTCACGGGCGAGACGGTGACAATGGACTTTAACCACCCGATGGCCGGTAAGACGCTCGATTTCTCGGGCGAGATAATCGGTGTACGCGAAGCTACCGAAGCCGACCTTACACAGGGGATGGCCGCCGCCCACGGCGGTTGCGACTGTTCCGACTGTTCGGACGACTCATGCGGCGGCAACGGCGAGCATGCCGGCGGTTGCGGCTGCGGTTGTTAGTATCATTATATAAGCAAAGAAAAAGCCGGTAGATTATACCGGCTTTTTTTCGTTATAACGATACGTATTATAGCGTATTCACATTTCCCGTACGGCAGGGTACTCAACTTTACAATGTCATCCTGAACGAAGTGAAGGATCTATAAAATGTCTTTCCGAACGCAGAGAGGTACGACCTACGCCCGCAGAAGTAGTAACGCTGCATGCAGACTATACTTTGCAACTGACAAACGAAACATGAAGAAAAGACTTGCAGTATTTTCCATGCAAGGAGGAAGAAACCCCGCAGGAGTAACTCCGAAGGGGTCAAAAAAAATCAAGGCGCTAAAAAGGCGCCGGTTACAATCCTTCGGAGTGCTAAAAAAATGTCATCCTGAGGAGGGGAACGACGAAGGATCCCGGCTACATGTTCTCCCGAATATCCGGAGGCGAGAAGAGATATACCGCTTAATCGTATTTTACGGCAGTCTCACAAATAAATATGTCATACGGGCCCCCCGAAACCGACCGTCCTGGAAAGCCCTCGTTCGGACAAACCCTTCCCGAAAAGACCCCCTCCGGAAATACCGCCCTGGAACAGTATCGCTACAAACTCACCCCTCAGGTCCATGCAACGCCCGGGCGGGCGGTAGCATCTACCCCTTTACGGCGACGGTCTCAATCTCCACCTTCACCCCCATCGGGAGCCGGGCGACCTGGTAGCAAACCCGGGCCGGAAACGGCTCCGCGTAGAACGAGGCGTAAACCTCATTCATGGCACCGAAGTTGCTGATATCGTCGAGAAGTACCGTGGATTTTACCACGTCGTCGCGGGTGTAGCCAGCCTCGGTGAGGATGGCCTCCACGTTGCGCAGGCATTGGAGGGTCTGGCCCTCGATAGTTTCGGGCACGGAGCCGTCCGACGCGTCTACCGGAAGCTGTCCGGAGACATAGAGCGTTCCGCCCGCCTCCACCGCCTGCGAATAGGGACCGACCGCTTTAGGCGCGCCGGTGGTGTTTATGATTTTTTTCATACTTTTAGATATATTTCCGGTACCAAATTACGGATAAAATGAAAAACATATACCAATTATCGAAATGAGAAAAGTAATTTTTAGCATCGCCGCAGCATCGCTGGCCCTTCTGGCAATGGCATCGTGCAACGACTCCAACAGCAATTATAAAGCGCTTATCTCCAACGAGTGGGTCCTCGAAAGCATCGTCGACCACGAGCGGGAAGCCGTACTGAGCGTTCCGGACGACGTTTATATCGTCTTCGCCGACTCCAGCCGTGTCTACGGCAACGCGGGCTGCAACACCTTCAACGGCTTCTATGAGACCGAGGCTTACAACCAGATAGGTTTGAGCCGCCTTGCCACCACCCAGATGTGGTGCTTCAATATGGATTTCGAAACGGATTATCTCTACCGTCTCGAAAAGGTCACCACTTACGAGGCCACGGCCGAAAAACTGGAGCTTACCGGCACCGGCAACAGCTTCACGCTCCACTACCGCAGCAGCGTAAATTCCTCACCGCGCAACAGATAAACCCCTATAAAGATGAAAGTTTTAAAGATATTTACCATCGCGGCCCTCGCCGTTACGCTGGCCGCGTGCTGCTCATGCAGGACCAGGACAAAAGGCGCCGGTTCGCTAACGACCAACGGCTGGCAGCTTATGCAGATAGAGGGCGAACCGTTCGCCGCCGCGGGTGAAAAATACACTCTGCAGTTCGGCTCGGACGGCAAATTCTCCGGCATGGGCGACTGCAACCGTATCATGGGCGGTTACACTTCCGCTCCGAGCGGCACGCTCTCGTTCGAAGGTGCGGCCAGCACCCGGATGTTTTGCTCCGACCAGCAGTCGGAAGACCGGTTCCTGAGCGTACTCAATTCGGTGGACGGTTACCGTGTGGACGGCAATACACTACTGCTATTGAGCGGCGGCCAGACTGTACTCGTGTTGAAAAAAGTGTGAGAGTAACTCGATTCACAAGAAATGCGGCCCCGGAGACGGACGGCCGCTTTTTTTGTATTAAAAAGTAAATATTACCCGGCTGATAAATTGTAATATTTATTACACTATTTCATCTTATCCCGCCATGCAGACGGTATTTCAATCGATTCCTGACGGGTAAAGTCGAAGGCCACCATAACGCTGCTGCTCTCGGCCCGGAGGATACCGTCGTCCACACCCACAATGCGCTGGGAAAGGGTAAAACTTTTGGAGCCGACCTTTTCGATTACGGTCTCCACCGCCACCTCGTCCCCGAGGCGCGTCTGGGCAAGGTATGAAGTGCTGGTGGCGGCGGTTATGATACCCTCCCCTTCCCAGAAATCACGAACACCCAGCACGGTGCGGAACCAGTCGCTCTTTCCCACATCGAAATAGTGCTGAAGGTTGACGTTATTTACGTGGCCAAGTATGTCCACGTCGGCGAACCGCTTCTGAATCGGGGTTATCGTCTTTTTTTCCATTATCATCCCGTGTCGTTTGCAAAACCCGAAAACAGGTCTTCGTATAGGCCCTATTCCCGAATTACCTTCACCTCGCCCCCGGTGCCGAGCGCTATAATGGACGAAGGCCGTCCCGTGGCCCCTTTCTCATACTCCCGCGGCACGACGTAATCCACTCCGGCGATAATCCCCGCATCGATATCATCGAACGATACGGGCGACTCCCCGCCCGAGATGTTCGCCGACGTGGAGACCAACGGCCTGTGCAGACGGCGCAACAAAGCGCGGCAGAACTCATGGTCGGGAACCCTCACCCCGAGCGTCCCCTCCTCGGGTACCAGCTCCGGCGCCACCCCGCACGCTCCGGGCAGAATCAGGGTAAGAGGTTTCCCGGCGAACTCCATCAGCTGCCACGCTACCTCCGGCACCCGGCCCGTGTACCGCGCCACATTGTCCACCGTATCCACCAGTACCAGCATACTTTTCTTATCCTGCGAACCTTTCAGGGCGTATACCTTCTCCACCGCGGCCGAATTGGTAGCGTCGCACCCCACACCCCACACCGTATCCGTCGGGTAGAGTATCAATCCGCCCCGGCGCAGCACCGCAACCGCCTGTTCTATAACTTCCTGCATCATAATATCATCACTTTAGCCCTTTACCTACCGGGTAAAACGGGACCATTCTGCGTACCCCGCCCGCAGGCAGCGCAAAATTAATATTTTTTGCGCTTTAAGTGAAAAGATTTTAACTTTGCACGGATTTAAACGAAACCAAGTTAAAACTCACATAATCAAATAATATGGGAAGGGCATTCGAATACCGTAAGGCGACCAAATTGAAACGCTGGGGCAATATGGCCCGCGTATTTACCAAATTGGGGAAAGCCATCGAAATGGCAGTGAAAGAGGCGGGGCCGGACCCATCATCCAATACCCGGTTGCGCGTATTGATTCAGAACGCCAAGGCGGAGAACATGCCCAAGGACAATATCGAGCGGGCTATCAAACGGGCCGTATCGAAGGACACGGCGGACTATAAGGAGATGGTCTACGAGGGCTACGGCCCGCACGGAATCGCCGTGGTGGTGGAGACCGCGACCGACAACACTACCCGCACGGTAGCCAACGTTCGCAGCTACTTCAACAAGTGCGGCGGCTCGCTGGGCACCAGCGGCAGTCTCAGTTTCCTGTTCGACCATAAATGCGTCTTCAAGTTCAAAGCGCCCGAGGAGCTTGACCTCGAGGAACTGGAGCTGGAAATGATAGACTTCGGGGTGGACGAACTGTTCACCGACGAGGAGGGTAACATCCAGATATACGGCTCGTTCGAGTCGTACGGCGCCATCCAGAAGTTCCTGGAGGACAACAACCTCGAAATCGTCAGCGGGGAGTTCGTCCGCATCCCTACGGACAGTAAGGAGGTTACCCCCGAGCAGCGCGAATCCATCAACAAACTTATCGAGAAACTCGAGGAGGACGACGACGTTACCAACGTCTTCACCAATATGAAAGACGAGGAGGAGTAGCCTCCGCCCGTGGTGAGAGCTATTACGGACCTCGGCCCGAAAAAAAGGATGGGTGATTTTTCATCACCCATCCTTTTTTTCTTGTCGCCATCCGGTCGCCGGTCGCCGTTATAAAGGGCTGGCCATTAGAAGGGCTTATCTATTTTTTACTCTTTCTATTTTTTTACCCTAAGGAGAAGACATGTCCGCCCTTCAGGCTTACGGCCCACAGGGTGAAGGTGTGGCGGGCCCCGCATAATCCATACGGTGTAATATTTTAATTAATTAGTATAAACCGGATTGACGGTCGGGCGGTGTAACCGTTCCCTCCAGCCCCCGCGGCTACACTACCCCACCGTCACCGACTTGGTGAGGTTTACCGGGCCGGTCCACGTTACGGCTTTATTTCCGGCACGTTGCGGCATTACTTACGTCACATTGCGGCACTCCCCTCCGGCCCCCGCGGCTACCTACCCCACCGTCACAGACTTGGCAAGGTTGCGGGGCCGGACATTACGGCTTTATTTCCGGCCACGTTGCGGCATTACCTCCGGCACATTGCGGCACTCACCTCCAGCCACCGCAGCTACACTACTCCACCGTCACCGACTTGGCAAGGTTGCGGGGCTGGTCCACGTCACGGCCCTTATTTACCGCGATATAATAAGCCAGTAATTGAAGGGGAACCGATACCACAATCGGCGAAAGGCATTCGGGTGTGGCGGGCACCTCGATACAGTAGTCGGCCATCGAGTGGATGGCGGTATTCCCTTCCGATACCACGGCTATAATCTTACCGTTGCGGGCCTTGATTTCCTGAATATTGCTTACGGTCTTGTCATAAATCTGGTCGTCCGGGGCTATTGCAACCACGGGCATCTCGCTGTCTATAAGCGCTATGGGTCCGTGTTTCATCTCGGCGGCCGGATACCCTTCCGCATGGATGTAGGATATCTCCTTGAGTTTAAGCGCACCCTCGAGGGCGGCCGGGTAGTTGTATCCGCGGCCGAGGTAGATAAAATTGTGGGTATAGGTGAAAATCTTGGAGAGGTCCTTTATCTTTTCGTCCTGCGAAAGCACCTTGTCGATAAGGGCGGGTAGTTCGAGTAGTCCGCGGGCTACGGTTTCGAACTTTTCCCTGCCTATGGTGCCCTTCTCCCTTGCCAGAGCCAGAGCGAGCATGGTCAGGACGGTGACCTGACCGGTGAAAGCTTTGGTGGAGGCCACCCCGATTTCCGGCCCTACGTGGATATAAGCCCCGGAGTCGGTTGCCCGGGCGATGGACGAACCCACCACGTTGCAAATCCCGAAGATAAAAGCTCCGGCACGGCGGGCAAGTTCCACCGCGGCGAGGGTGTCGGCCGTCTCGCCGGACTGCGATATGGCAATCACCACATCGTCCGGCGCCAGCACCGGGTTCTTGTACCGGAACTCCGAGGAGTATTCCACCTCCACCGGTATCCGGCACATATCCTCTATGGCCCGCTCCCCGATAAGCGCGGCATGCCAAGACGTACCGCAGGCCACGATAATAATGCGCCGGGTGTTCAGAAATTTCTCCTTGTTGGCTATCACCCCCGAAAGAACCACGTCGCGGCCGTCGGGCGAGATGCGTCCGCGGGTGCAGTCGACGATGGTCCGAGGCTGTTCGTGAATCTCCTTGAGCATGAAATGCGGATAGCCGCCCTTCTCCAACTGGCTGATGCTCAGCTCCAGTTTCCGGATATCTATCCGCGACTCCTCGTTATCGAGGTTGAGTATCTTCAGCTCGCCGCCGCGGCGGATATGGGCTATTTCGCCGTCCCCCACATAGACCACCTTGTCGGTATACTCTACGATGGGCGTGGCGTCGGAGGCGAGGAAATATTCACCCTCGCCGATACCCACCACCAGCGGACTGCTCTTTCGGGCTGCAATCACCTCGTCGGGGTTATTCTTCTCCACTACCACGATAGCGTAGGCCCCCACCACCTGTTTAAGCGCCGTACGTACGGCCTCGAGCAGCGAGCACCCGTTATTGTCGCGTATGTATTCGATAAGCTGAACGAGAACTTCGGTATCCGTGGCGCTACGGAACGTGAAACCGTGCTCGGCGAGGGCTTCCCGCACGACGCTGTAATTCTCGATAATCCCGTTGTGAATCATGGCGATATTGCCGGATTCGGAGTAGTGCGGGTGGGCGTTCACATCGTTGGGCTCGCCGTGGGTGGCCCAGCGGGTGTGGGCGATACCGACCGTGCCGCTTACGTCCTTGCCTTCGGTAAATTTCTCGAGGTCGGCCACCTTGCCCTTGCATTTGAAAACGTTAAGGCTGCCGCCGCCGTCCACCAGAGCGACTCCGGCACTGTCGTATCCGCGGTATTCGAGCCTGCGCAGGCCGTTAATCAATATAGGGTACGCCTCGCGGCTGCCGATATAACCTACTATTCCGCACATATATTATCGGGTTGATTTTAAATTCAGCTTTAAGGTAACAAATATAGTAAACCGTGAATGCCGATGCAAACTCTAACCGGGTTTATTGACCCGTAACGCGAAATACCGGGAAGACGGAAACCCGGTACTACCCCCTCAGCATAATTGTAATATTTTTATCAAATGTGAAACATTTTTAACATACTTGCTTTTTTCGGTATTTTTGCCCTATATTTGCGATGTATATAAAAATATGCGAAATACTGTAACATTTATTACATTTTTCATTTGTCGTGACAATTTCTAATGTCATGAAGATAAACGGTGAGCCCAAGGCCTTTTTAAGCAACGAAGCCAAGCAGATTCTCAACCTCTACTCGTCGCTCGGCGAACGGGCCGAGATATTCCTGCCGAGGCATATATTCGATAACCTGACCAGTTTCGTTAAGCTGTGCATGGAGGAGCCGGACGACCCGGCCCGGCAGCAAGCGGAGATTAACAAATACCTGCTCAGGTTCCGCGAAGATATTCCGGGATACGTGGACGTGTCGCTGATGCTGATACCCCACAACGACTCCAAAGCCTTCGAGCTGAGCGCAAAAAGGGGGCGGTTCGTGGGGAGGATAGACGAACTGGTGGACACCGACGGCACCACCCCGGAGAACCGTAAACTGCTCAGGAACATCCGTGACGGCCACGACTTTTCGGTCGGCACGCCGCCCATCACCAACTCCACCATCGAGTTCATGTCCAAACTTCAGCTGGGGGGGCATGTGCGCGACCTGCGCAAGTACCGCGACGTAATAGGCGTTACGGGCGATATCAACGAAGCCCACTGGAACTATATGATGGACACCCTGGAGCAGATGATAAGCCAGAGTACCCACTACACCACGAAGGCCGAGAAGCGGGATTTCCTCAACCGCAGTTGCTGGACGGTGAACTTCAAGGGGCTGAACGGGCTTATCCGCACCGTGGTTTCGGGCAACGCCGACAAGGCGGTGGAACTGCTCTCGGGCGACGTGTTCGACCGCGCGGCGGTGGTGGTATGCGACGCTCCGGCCCCCGAGGAGCTTTACGAGCGGATGACGGCCGACACTACGAGCATCTTCGTGGTAAAGGTACCGCACGCCCGTATAAACCACTATTCGGGCGATAGGTGGTTCCCGCTGTTGACAAGGCTCGTTATCGTTGACGACTCGAAGGAGTCGCGCAGTTCGAACACCTCGCTGGTATTCTGCTTCCACAACGGCATTATTAACACCCTCGATAAGGTCCACACCAAAAAGCTCGGTTCTCCGGCCAGCACCCAGCTCAACCTGCGGCTGATACTGGAGAACGTCAACCCGCGGTTCCTCAGCGAGTTCCGCGAAAAAATAGAGGCCCAGATAGCCGTCTACGCCTCGGAGCTGGAGCATATGCTCACCGAGCAGACGGGTGACGCCGCGGACTCCGACAGGCGTATAACCCTGTTCAAACTCGACGCATTTTCGCGGCAGGTGGTGCAGGACAAGTATTCGCTCGAGAAACTGCGCGACTTTATCTTTTTTCTCGAGAACTGCCACAAGCCCGAGAGCAAGCAGGCGCAGACCGAGGAGCTGATAGCCGAGTTCGAGGAGCGGATGAAGGCCTATTTCTACGGCGGTAACCCGCTTATCGACATCGTGACCATCCTCGAAGGGGGCGGCCGCAACCAGATTAAGACCTACGGCGAGTACCTGCTCGGGCGCAAAGCCGGTACGGCCTCGGCAAAGGTGAGATACGCCTGTAAACTGATACTCGACATTATCCCCAACACCTACGAGAGGACGCTCAAGAACCATTTCCATAAGAATTTCGGTATAAACCTCTTTCTGGAGAAATACAAGGAGTACCTGACCAAAACGGTTAAGGACGCGGACAACAAGGGGCGGTTCGAAAAGTTCCTTATCGACCTGGGCATTCGCGATAAATACTTCGCGCTTAAAAACGAGGACAAGGATATCGTGAAGGATTTCCTCGCCGCGCTGGGTAATCTCGACAAGACGAGCATTTCGGATTCGGTTCAGATGATTATACGGGACCTGCTGTTCAACCCCGGCGGGCGGCCGAAACCCTACATTATATATAACGGCCAGCAGGCGTGGGAGTACCGGGACCTGCTGCCGGACGATATGTTCGATATAAACCCGTTCGATATCGAGATAGAGAACCTACCGGACGGGCGGCTCGCCTACGACCGGCTGACCGACCGTATGCAGCGTATCAAATCGACCCTGGCGCTGTTCGACGACAGCGGATCTCTGTGGGACCTGTTCTGCGATAATACCACGATACTAATCAACGACCCGAACAACCCCACGGGCTACACCGACTTCAACACCGAACCGGCCAACAACTTCCTGAAGTTCCTCAACTCGTCGAAGATTACGCTCTTCCTCGACGAGGCCTACGCCGAGAGCGTGAAGATAGAGGACCCCGCCCTGCCCAAGTGGCGGACCATGTCGCGGTACATAATGAACAACATCACGGCGCAGACGCGCATCCGCGCCGTATCGTCGCTCTCCACGACCAAAAACCTCTGCGCCACGGGCGACCGCCTCGGGGCGATAGCCACCACACCGGAGGCCGCTCCGTTCGCCGCCTTCGCACGCGCGCGCAACAGCGCCGAGCACGGCAACAACAACTCCCTGCTGATGCTCAACAACACGCTCGAAACGGCTCAGGAGGCTAAATTCATCAAGGATAAGATTGAGGCGAAACTCCCGAAGAACGCCTCGCGCAGCAGCATAAAAAAGGCGCTGACCACATTTATAAAGGAGCAGATAAGCAAAACCGAGGAGTATAACCGCGAGAGCATCTCGACACAGCTTCACAAGACGGCCGGGTTCGAGGGCTCGCCGCTCTACCTCTTCCTGTTGGACGAACTGGAATCGCTCGACAAACTGGACGTACTGGGCCTTCCGGACGACTTCAAATACCACGACCAGCCGTTTTTCGCCTACTACCAGAAGAAGCTGGTTCAGAACCTCAACGCCTTTCGCGTGAACAAGAACTTCCGTGAGGAGTCCCTGCGCCGCCTCTCGATGGCCAAGGCCAAAGCGGCGGAGGTAATCGCACGATACGGCACCGACGCCGTGGAGGTACTGGATTCGGACGGGGTTTACCTGTTCAATCTGCGCATAAAGGGCGACCCGGCCTACGCCGACGTACTGCTCTTCTGCGGTTTTCTCGCCAAACACCGCGGTATCGCCACGGTGCCCTACCCGACGGGCCTGGTGAGGTTCGCTGTGGGCGGCTATATCCGCGACGTACGCGAGGGGATGCAGGTATTCTCGGCCGAGGTGGAGGACGCGGTGAGCATCTTCCTCAAATACTGGCTCCGGTTCGCCGAGGCGCGCGCCCGGGCGGGCAATAAGGAGGTCGAATCGAAAGCCCTGCTGGCCGCCATTTTCGAGTGCCCGCGCAACAGCGATTTTATAGGCGCCCTCCTGAGCGACTACGCCGCCTCGGCGCGCTACCCGAAAGACAAATCGCCCTCGCTCCAGATACGCGACGTGCGGTCGCTCTACCACGCGTCGCCCGAAAAGAGCGGCGTGACGATTACAACGATAGGCCGGTCGGCAAACTCGGTGATAGAACTTCACGGCGACATTGTGGGCAGCTGTTCGGACGTGTTCGAGTTCGTCCGCAGCACGGCATTCACCAAAATATACGAGAACCTGCTGGCGCAGATTTACAAGAGGGTCCCAGCGGTGGCCGACCTCGACTTTAACACGGTCAGCTCACGCTACTCCAAAGCGGTTATCCTCAAGTACATCACCAACAAACGGACCTTCCAGCCCAACCATCACGTACTGGACGACCCGGAGGAGATGAACATAATGCGCGAACTGCTCATCGAGATGGAGAACCTCCTTTTCTCGGACAGCAAGATGAAGATTGTGGCTATCGACGCCACGGGCGACCCCGCGCTCGACAAGGCCAAGATGGAGGGTCTTAACTCTATCATCAAGAAGTATATCCGCGAGATACTGCTCCACTTCAACCTGCCGTTCGAGAAGGAGTCGCTCGAACCGAGCCGCCGCGAGATAATCCGCGCGGCCGGGGAGTGCTTCGAGGAGATTACGGGCGTGAAGCTCACGGAGCTGAATCTGGGCGTCTGGATAGACGAGTTCGTAACGGGCCTTCGCCGCTCGCCGGAGTTCGCCGGACTGCCGCTCTCGGACAAGAGCATCGGCTATATCCTCGACGCCGTCACAGGCGGGGTGAGCCGCCCCGAGGAGGTGACGGACAGGATTATGTACCTCTACCTGCTCGACCACGACGACTCGTTCCGCAAGATGGTCTGCTCACGCCTGTCGTATTTCAGCGAGCGGCTCGATGGGTGCGGCGACTCGGAGGTGAAGATGATAACCGAGGAGTTCGTCACCAGCATCCTGCCGATGCAGCTTCAGGAGATAAGCAACTACATAATGCACAAGCGCGATATCAAGATAGCCGAGAGCGAAATTTACGGCGTGAGCCGCAAGGTGGTGAGGTTCTACATCGGCCTTATCCGCCGCACCAAAGGCACCGACTACTACAACCGCTACGCCCATACGATGGTACGCCTGGTGGAGACCCGTTTCCGTAAGCAGAACTCCAGTGTGAACGAGATGGTACAGCACGGCGTGTCGCTCTACAAGGGTTTCGAGATGGAGAACAAGGCGCTGGAGACGTTCGAAGGCGGCCGCATAGCGTGGATAAACGAGCTGATGAGCAAGTGCGGCGTAATTTCGTCCGAACAGCCCGTGCAGGAGCACACCCGTATCGTGACGGACGCCAAGAAGCGTGAGTACCCGTTCCACAAGATAGACCGGGTGGAGCTCAAGCGCAGGGACGCGGACGCGGACGGAGGCGACTCGGCCGAGTACATCCGCTTTATCAACCCGCGCCCGGAGTCGTCGTTTTTCGTGGACCGGCTGGCCAGGTTCGTGGCCAATATGGACTCGGACGACTACCGGTGCAAGGTCGTTAAGCACGGCATAGTGAAGGAGCTGGTGATATTTCAGAAGGGCTACATGAAGTACCTGACGGACAACTACCGGCTGAACTATACCGAGGATATCTCGCTGGACGACATCCGGGGCTTCGTGCCGGACGTGATAAGCCTCCTGGGCGCCCCCGAAAAGCTGATATCCTTCCCGCAGATAGGCTACTTCGACATCAAGGGCCCGGCGGGCAATATCAAAACTATCGTCACGCCCCTCAAATCCGAGGCCGACTACTTCGGCGACGTGAAGAAGCCGCGTCTTACGGTTATCAACGAGAAGGTGAAGGAGATAGGGGGTATCCCGCGGCACGGGTCGCTGTTCCTTGTGGAGGAGAACGACGGGAGCGTGTTCGTAATCGAAATAAACGGCGACAGCGGCGTGGGCAAGAGCGAGATGATTGCGGCCTTCGTACTGCGCTGGCTCCGCAACAATCTGGAGGGTATCCGCTCGGTGAAGATGATAGCGGGCGATATGTTCCACGAATTCCAGGACGCCGAGGGTAACCTCTACGGTATCGGCACCGAAGTCGGGGACTTCTCCCGTACAACCGATTTCGACCCGGATTATATCAAATATTACAAATATCTGTTCGAAACAAGTGCCGACAGCAACGTGGAGGACCTCAACCGCCGGAGCACCGTAAGCGGAATGTGCGATATCACCATGCCGTACAAAATCGACATTATGCTCAGCGCCAGCAACTATTCGAAGCAGGAGGGCGGCATTACCCGTATCGACAACCCGGAGAACTTTTTATTGTATGTAGACGCACACGGGGAGCGCAAGGAAAAAGCCACCAGCGGCGACGGGCCCAACTTCCAGCGCACGCTCAAACGCTACACGGCCGACAAGGCCATCGTGGACGTGATGGCCCGCCACGGCAACTACCTCGACGACGTGCTGGACTGGGACTTCGTGCCCGGCGAGAAGAAGTATTACCTCGCCTCGTCCTACAAACTGCTCGAAAAGATAGACCTGACGGATGTGGTGCGCAAGATATTCTCGGGCAAGGTCTACACGGCCGACGGAGTCGGGTACACGATAAACGACGTGGATTTTGATATGATACAGAACCGGTTTATAGCCTCCGTATCGTACGTTCAGGACGAAGTGGAGTATACCGGCGAGACGAAAATCGACCGCACAATTTTCAGTTCTATTTTCGACTCGATCGCCAGCACCCCCGGCGGCCAGCCGTTCATAGCCGAGGAGGGGCAGGTGGAGACCGTGCGCCACCTTATCAACTGCCTGCGAGGGGGTAAGGACGGAAAGGGCAAAGCGAGGCTTATCCAGTGCGGCGTCCTCTCGACCGAGATAGGTAAGAAGGGACGCGAGATAACCGGCCCACAGAAGGCCGCCGCCGCCCTCAAACAGCTTATCCAGGAAGTGCGCATCAGCAAGCCCGAAATAAACGAGGGCAAGATAAAGGTAAAAAGGCTGCTCAACGAGAAGTACCGCCATATCTTCGGCGGCAATATGAACAGCAGCGAGCTGTGGCGCTACAACTTCTACCTCTACCAGTTGGAGAATATGCGCAAGGCCGACCTGCGCCGGATGGACAACCGCACCAAAAAGGTCGATATCAGCAACCTGGTGGAGTTCACCCCGTGCGACCGCGGCCGTGAGTTCAGCCCGTTGCTTGTGAACCCGAACCTGAATATCGAGCTGACCAGCTTCAGCGAGACGTTCGAGGAGCTGATGAGCCTTCCGAACTATCCGGAGTTCGCGCAGGAGTTCTCCGAGAAGGTTGACTCTCTTTACATCGCCGAGGGTTACAGCCGGGAGACCAACGTCAACAATATGATTGTCCAGCTGCTGCTGCTCGAAGACTACATCTCGACGGACGATATCGCCCGCGGAAGCGTAATCGAGAAGGTGAACCGGGAGACCATCGCCGCGGCCAAATACGCGGTGGTGCAGTTCCTCTCCTCGCGCGGCGACGGCCCAGAGGGCGGGTTCGGAAAGGACAACGGCGGAATCGGCCGGGGCAACGGCCGAAACCCTGCCGGCAACGGCCGAAACAACGGCGGTAACGGCGGTAACGGCGGCAATGTCGGCAACGGCGGCAACGGCGGCAACGGCGGAGATAAAGGCGCTGCTCGCTCCGCAAGGGGCACCGATACGGCCGAGGGCCGGACTGCCCACGGAAGCGGTACTGCCCGGAACACTCCCGCTGCCAGAAGGGGCGAAATCGTGGAGAAACCCAACCTGGGTATCAAATAACCGGCCGTCACGTTACTGACGGCGAACGGCGACCCTGAACGGGTCGCCGTTTCCACTCGAAGGGGGTTAGGGTCAGCAGTTCCGGCTACGGCCGCTGCGACGGAAACGGCAACGGCGGCAGCGACGGCAACGGCGGCACCGGCGGAACCGCGGAAAAGCGGAAAAGCGGCAATGCGGAACTGGCCGAACAATGGAGCCACGGGGTGGTAGGTGGCAACCACGGATACGGCGGCAACGGTGGCAAGACGGCAAGGCGGCAGGCGGCAGGCGGCAACGGCCGAAACAATGGAGCCACGGGTGGCAAGGTGGCAATGGCGGAGATTACAGAAACGGCAACGGGGAAACGACGGATACGGAGTTAACGGCCGAAACAAGGCCCAAATTGCAGGGACAGAGGCCCAAATTGCAGGGACAGAGGCCCCGCCCGCTCGCAAGGGGTATCGACCCGCGGCCGCGGGCCGGACCGCCCGCAGGAAATTACCGGTCCGACAAACCACCAGACGATATATTCCCTCCTTCCCTCCTTCCCTCCTTCCGTCCTTCCGTCCTTCCGTCCTTCCGTCCTTCCGTCCTTCGGGCCAACGCTAAATCGTATGCAAACTCATCGCGCTGCTCCACAAAAACAAGGTGGCTCGTAGACCGAGCCACCTTTGTTATATCCACATTCCGTGAAGGGTCAGCGGTTATATTCCACGGATATATCGGCAATATCGGCCCAGCCGAGCCTCCGGTCGAGTTTGAGAGCCAGATTCCACGGGGTCATAACTGCGGTATCGTCGAGGTCTATAACGACCCTGCCGTAGTAGTGCCCCTCTTCGACCCCGCACAGCATAAAGGCGATAGCCTCAACCCCGTAGGCCGCAGTACCCTTTATAAATATCAATCCCTCGTTTGCGAAGTCTATTCCTTCCGCCGGATAGCCGAACAGCTCCACGAACCGGTCGGCCGAACTGATAACCACAGCCTCGTTATCGTTCATCCCCTCCGGATTACATTCCACCGGTATCTCCACCGTGCCGGGCTCCAGCCATTCCGACTCCCCGAAGGATGGACAGGTAACTTCGGCTTCCAGTCTGATTATCTCATCCGCATGCACAGGCACCAGCCGGGCCGCATTCCAACGGTCCATAACGGTAGCCACACCGGTATACACTCTCGCATTAAGAACGTACCGACCGTCGTCTTCCCAAACGTCGCTGCCTACGTATACGCAGTTGCTATTACTCACACCGTGAACGAAAAGCAGGCTGTAAACCGAAAAATCGACAGGCTCCAACTCAAAATCCGGAAAATATATTTCCAACTCTTCCTGCGAAGCGATAAGGTAAGCCCGGTCCGGTTCCAGTAAATCCGGGGCGGGGTATGCCGGTATGTCGTAGGCAAGGCTCCGGACAGGCAGGGAACCGTCCGGACAGACCTCCGGACCGATCTCCTCCTCCGGCTCCGTAGGGCATACTTCGAATTCGTCCGGTTCGGGAATCGTATCGGCGCATGCCGCAAAAAAAGCCGGAAGGGACAGCACGGCGGCAAAAGCAATAAAACGTGATAACAGTTTCATAGATGAAGTTGTTAAGGGTTAGTATCGGTAAGATACAAAAAAAGGCGGGTATGTTGCACATACCCACCGTTTTTCTCTCCGGCCGTTCGCTTCCTATAATGAACAGGAATGTTTATCCCTCTTCTTACGGAACAGGGCCGATATCAGGCCGAACGCCTGCCCCACACCCGAAGCGAACGAATTCACCTCGATCCTGCTCCACACCGTCCGGCAGATATTGGAAAACGTAAACGCCTCCTTTACCTCCTGCCACTCGCGTTCCAGTTCGAGTTCTTTCATACCCATCCTGTATTCGAGCTTCTCACGCTCCTCCTGCAACTGTGCAAGTGAGCCGAGACCCTGAAGCCTGCGGTTAAGTTTATTCATCTTCATGGTGGTCGTGTTTACGGGGTTTGAAGAACATTTCACTGAACATGCCCACCATCGGATTGATAAACAACCCCCTGAAGGCGAAGACAATCAGCGCGAGGATAACCAGAATAATCCCGACCAGCAAAGCCGCTATGGCCACGGAGCCAATCTCGGCCGCAATCCACGTGCCGAGGGCGAAGGCGAAGGCGATAAAGGCCAGCATACAAAGCAGCAGGAACACCAGTATCCTCACGGCATTGCCGCTCACTTTGCTTAGGCCCTCGACCATCGCCAGCTTGGCCGAAGCAATCCGCATATTTACATACGAGCGGACGTCGTCGGTTATCTTCTCGGCGGAAACGGGCTTAACGGGTTCCTTCATTACTCCTGTTTTGCGGCTTCGGCAATGTCGTGGATGGCTTCGCGTGCGGCGCGGTCGGCTTTCATGCGGGCCATCTGGAGGTCCCAGTCGGCACGGGTAATACCGTGGTTCATGGCGTGGCGGAGTTTACGCCTCATAATATCGCCTTTTTCAGGGGCCATCAGCAGGGCAGCGGCGGCACCGGCCATCGCTCCGCCCAGGAATGCAAAAATAGTTTTCATCTTTTTGATGTTTTAATGGATTTATAAAGTCTTCTTATAGGTACGGCCCGCGGCCGTCACGCTCTTATATATCAAATATGGTTCCAAAGAGCCTCTCCCCGGCGGGGCGGCATCGAATGAATCCGCCGGTCCGGTCCCGTTTTCTGCGGACAGGCACCGGATGTTTTCCCACGGACCGGCGCCGGATGTTTTCAGCGGACAGGTGCCGAATCTTCTTCCACGGCGGGCGGAGGATATTTCAGCGGCGGGCGGCGGGATATCCGCAACTTCCCTTTAAATCAGTATTAAGTTAAACAAAATAACGGCCGAATGCAAATTATTGAACATATATGGCAATTTATGGGACGATATGGCCTATACGGCGGAAAATAGTATCTTGTAACCGATGGATTATTCGATGTGGAAACCCGACCGCGGCCGGACCGTATCGTTCAGCGGCCACCGCCGGGTGGAACCGGCGGCGCAGCCGACGTTGTTCGGCGACGGTGTGACGGGCGGGGGCAGTTCCACAGGCGGTGGCAGTGATGCGCACGGTACGGGGCCGGTTTCATGCGGCGGCGGGCACGGCGCGGGTCCGGCATTCGGCGGTAACCGTGCGGAAAGCGCTGGTCTTCCGGGGAACAGCGGAGGTGCGGCAGGCGGGGTGGTGGGCGGAGGCGGTACGGTGGACGGTAGCGGTGCGGCGTACGGAGGCGGTACGGCGTACGGCGGCGGTACGGCGTACGGCGCTTTTGCCTCCGGGTCTTACGACCGCTATATCCGGAAACAACTATACACCGTACTCGAACAGCTGGTTAACGAGGGATACGATACCTTCGTCTGCGGTATGGCCACGGGGTTCGACCTGATGGCCGGGGAGGCCGTATGCGATATGATAGACCGGGGAGCAGCCGTCCGGCTCGTTGCGGCAATCCCGTTTCCCGGGCAGGCGTCCCGGTTCGCACCGGCCGACAGGCGGCTCTACGAGCGCGTCCTCGGTTATGCCGCCCACGCCCATATTCTGAGCCCGGCCTATCGCCACGACAGCTACCACCTGCGCAACGACTACCTTGTAGCCTGCGCCTCCGTTCTGGTCTGCTTCTACAACGGGTCGCCGGGCGGAACGCACTACACCGTCCGCAAGGCCCTGCGGGCAGGACTCCGGATTATAAACCTGTATTGATTCGTATTCCACATAGTTTCAACGATTACGGGGTTCGATAACAAGTGAGAAAAGGAAAATTTTCACCCCGTGCGGAACGACAGTGTTTGTATAATAAGGCGGCCCGTGCATAACTTAAGTGGGGCCGCCTCCATTCAAAAATTCCTCAAAAAGCGGCCTGCCACCGGTAAACCTCCGGTCCGGTACCAGGCCGCCGTCACCATTAAATTCGAATTCCTGCCCGCCCGTATCCCTACGGTCCGGCAAGTTCCTTAAACGATACGGCGCGCGGGGAGGAACCCTCCCGGTTAGCGCTTTAGCGCGCCGCCCCGTTATTCATTCAGGCGGTCGGCCCGAAGGGGACGTACCACCGCCGTCATCCCCCAACCAGCTAATGGGCCGGCCGCCTGATAATTACCATCTTAAAAGGGGAGTAATGCCCTGCGTGTAAAAAGGAAACCGCTCCCCCGGGCAGGGAGAGCGGTCCGCCGAAACAACCCGACAAGGGCTATTAAGAGGTGGCTTTTTCCCGACCTGACGACTGAAACCTCAAACGCGCGCACGTAGAGCAGGACAGGCCGGGTACTCAGCCACTTAGCAAGTACCCGTTTAAAATAAAAAATCACCTGTCCCTTCCCGCTCTTGACATTGTGCGCGCTTCAGGAAAATGATTCCCGGTTTCAGTCGTAAGCAGGTAATTCGTTGGCCTTCCCGTGATAAACGGTTCGGCCGGACAAGCAAATATAGGTAAAAGTCACGGTTTTACAACCGGCAAGGGTAAATAAGATGGGAAAAAGTACAAGAATGTTGCCCCGGTGGATATTTTGTCGCCCGAAGATTTTAGTGTTCTGGTCATTTTCAATATGGTGCGCCCTTTACGCCTTTGCAGACGTGCGGCCCGCCACGCGGCACAGCCTTCCACCACGCCGCCCCCCGCTATCGTGCCCCTACGCGACCGATACCACCGGCCCGCCCGCCTGCCATGCGGCAGGCATCGTAAAACTAAATGTCATCCCGAGGAGCAGGGTATTATATTTCCGAATGTCATCCTGAGCAGAGCGAAGGATCTGAAAACTAGCATCCTTAGGAGCCATTGAGACACTAATGAGAGGTAGATTCTTCGCTGTCGCTCAGAATGACATTGGTTTCTATTGCGGCCCGCCACGCGGCAGTTGTAAATACTTTCGCTAAAATCTATCATCCTGAACACAGTGAAGGATCTACCGCTGGTTTATCAATGGTAAACACTATACACTAAGATAAACACTTACGTCTGCTTTGCAGACGTGCGGCCCGCCGGGGGCGGGGTGGCGGGCCGCTGAAAACGAGTAGTATAATAATGTAAATACTTACCTGTTTTTTTAAAGCCTATGGAAGATCCTTCGCTTCGCTCAGGATGACATGCTGCCTAATCTTATTGCCATATCCTCGTAGCTCGGCATACTCCCGAGAGCCTACGGGCACCCATCCATTCACCGGTTCGCCTTCGCTCCTTATGACACGGTAAAAAACACGGTCGGCCCTCCTTCGCAGGAGGGCCGACCGGCAAAACAGTCAACCACAGCGCCGACCGTTAGTTAACGGTAGCCATGTGCTGGATAAGTTCGATCACTTTGGTCGAGTAACCCCACTCGTTGTCGTACCACGACACGAGTTTAACGAATTTCGGGCTGAGCATGATACCCGCTCCGGCGTCGAAAATCGAGGTGCGCGAGTCGCCGATAAAGTCGGCCGAAACCACGGCGTCTTCGGTGTAACCGAGGATACCTTTCAGTTCGCCTTCGGAGGCTTCCTTGATGGCGGCGCAAATCTCTTCGTAGGTGGTCTCCTTCGCGAGCACGGCGGTCATATCCACTACCGATACGTCGAGCGTCGGAACGCGGAACGCCATCCCGGTAAGCTTACCGTTCAGCGCGGGAATCACCTTACCCACGGCCTTTGCGGCACCGGTAGACGACGGGATAATGTTACCCGCGGCGGCGCGGCCGCCCCTCCAGTCCTTCACCGACGGACCGTCCACGGTCTTCTGCGTGGCGGTCGTGGCGTGTACCGTGGTCATAAGGCCTTCCACGATACCGAACTTGTCGTTGATAACCTTGGCCAGCGGCGCCAGACAGTTCGTAGTACACGAAGCGTTCGACACTATCGGCTCGCCCTTGTAAGAAGCGGTATTGACGCCCATCACGTACATCGGGGTGTCGTCCTTCGAGGGAGCCGACATCACCACACGTTTCGCACCGGCTTTGATATGTGCTTCCGCTTTCTCCTTGGTGAGGAACAGGCCGGTGGACTCAACCACGTACTCGGCGCCCACTTCGTTCCATTTGAGGTTTGCGAGGTCTTTCTCGGCAGTTACGCGGATAGCCTGACCGTTCACGACCAGCTTACCGTCCTTCACTTCCACTGTTCCGTTGAAACGGCCGTGGATAGTGTCGTACTTGAGCATATAGGCCATGTACTCGACGTCGATAAGGTCGTTTATACCTACCACCTCTACCTGGTCGGCCTTGCTCATCGCAACGCGGAATACCAAACGGCCGATACGTCCGAAACCGTTGATACCAATTTTGATTTTTGACATAGTTCTTGTTATTAAGAAATTAAACCTGTTTAAACTTTCAGAAAATGCCGGGAGGATTCACCGGCCGGGGAAGCCTTCAGCCGCAGGGACCGTCGCCTTACCATCCCGGCCCGGATACTTTCCGCTTCCGTCTTGGATGTGGAAAACTCTGCAAGCGGGCGGAAACCACAGGTTTCTAACCCTTTACACGCGGCAATACAAATGTAGTCAAAATGCAAATAGTATGCAAAAGTTTATTAAAAAATTTTAGAAACTAATGCTCTCCGGAGTGCTCTCCGGGCCGTTACCACCGACAGCCGACCCTGCGCAAACCACACCGGATACGGTTGCATTCTGAAACAGCGTGAAAGACCCCGACCGCCCGGCACCGGGCCCCCGGAACCGGTGCGGCTATTTGCAGTTCAGCCCCTTCTCGGCCGCCTTGTATTTCTTGGCGATGGACGATGCGAATACGAAATCGTTCAGCTCCCGGTTGTCCGTGTCGAGGATATCGTTCTTCGACCCCTCCCACCATTTGCGGCCCTTGTGGATGAAGATTACCTTCTCGCCTATCTCCATCACGGAGTTCATATCGTGGGTGTTGATTATGGTGGTAATACCGTACTCCTCGGTGATTTCGTGAATCAGGTTGTCGATAATTACGGAGGTCATCGGGTCGAGGCCCGAGTTGGGTTCGTCGCAGAACAGATACTTCGGGTTGAGCACGATGGCCCGCGCTATGGCGACCCGCTTAATCATCCCCCCGGACAGTTCCGCCGGGTAGAGGCGGTTGGCGTCCACGAGGTTGACCCTGCGCAGGCAGAAGTTCACACGGTCGAGCTTCTCCTCCTCCGTCTGGTCGGTAAACAGGTCCAGCGGCAGTTTGACGTTGCTCTCCACGGTCGACGAGTCGAGCAGCGCCCCGCCCTGGAATATCATCCCCACATGCTGGCGTATCTCCTTGCGCTCGGTAAAGTTCAGGCCCGTGAAATTCACCTCGTCGTAGTAAATCTCGCCGCTGTCCACCTGATGCAGACCCACCAGCGACTTCAGCAGCACCGTCTTGCCCGAGCCGCTCTGACCTATAATCAGATTGGTCTTGCCCTGGTCGAACACGGCGTTTATATCTTCGAGGACCATCCTCCCGTCGAACGACTTGTATATATGCTCCGCACGTATCATACTTATAGCAGCAGTAACTGGGTAAGGATAAGGTCGAAAATCAATATTGTTATCGAGCTTACCACCACGGCCTTAGTACTGGCCCGGCCCACTTCGAGCGAGTTTCCGCGGGCATAGAAGCCGTACATTCCCGAAATGGAGGTGATAATGAACGCGAACACCGAACATTTGATGAGCGCGTACCAGATGGAGAAAATCTTGAAGTCGCTTTTCAGGCCGATAATATAGTCCTCCGGGTTCATTATCCCCGTCAGGATGGCGATAGCGTAACCGCCCACGCAGCCGATAAGGATACTCATCATCCCGAGGAACGGAAAGAAAAAAACCGTGGCGAATATCTTGGGGAGTATCAGGTAGTTGGCCGAATTTATACCCATCACTTCGAGGGCGTCAATCTGCTCGGTGATGCGCATGGTGCCTATCTCGGAGGCGATATTGCTGCCCACCTTTCCGGCAAGGATAAGGGCTACCACCGTCGAGCTGAACTCCAGTATCATCACCTCCCGGGTAGCGTAACCGATAAGGTACTGCGGGATAAACGGCGATTCGAGGTTGATGGACATCTGGAGCGTTACCACCGCCCCCATAAATACCGAAATTATAGCGGCGATACCGATGGAATTGACCCCGAGCGATTCGAGTTCGAACACCACCCGGTTGCGGAAAATGCGGGATTTCTCGGGCCGGGAAAAGACCTTCCCCATCAGTATGAAATAACGCCCTATAAATTCGAAAAACTTCATCCTTTCAGTTTACTTGACCCGTCCGGCCCATTCCCGTTGGACGGCGGCCGTTTCATTCGTCCGTGCGGGTCTCCTCCGTTTCCACCTCCTCGTACTCCACATAGTCCCCAATCCGGACGGCGGCCGGTTCATTCGTCCGTGCGGGTCTCCTCCGTTTCAACCTCCTCGTACTCCACATAGTCCCCAATCCGGCCGCTGACCTTTTTCTCCTGCCGTACGGTCCTCTGCACCTTCACCTCTCCCTCCCTTTTGGGGGGCTGGCGGTCGAACCCCGTACCGGACGACCATGTGTACTGCCGGAAGGTGGCCCCGCCCTGCCCGTCGAACCGGCGGGCGAACTCCTCCTGCTTCTTCATAATCCACCTTCTGAGGAACCACCTGCCCAGCAGGCCCGCCAGATAGATAATGACGAATGTGATAAATATTATCTTCAGAAACGTATACATGCAGCCAAAATGAATTTACAAAGATAACGAGATTTTCGGGAATCGCGTACACCGCTCCCCGGGAAACGCTCCCCGACACCGTTTTCACGTGTCCGTTTTCCCGGAATCGGGTGCAATAGCTGTGCCCCGGGCGGCGGAACTCCCCTTCACCGGTTCGATTTCCCTCACAGAATGTCATCCTGAGGCGGAGCGAAGGAACTTTAGTATTTAATAATGATACTTTTTGTCTTGATACGCCCGACGAACGCGGCGGGAGCAGAGACTGCTGGCAGACTATGCCCTGCCAGTAGGAGGAAAACGTGAGTTAAAAAGTATCACAAAAAAATCAAGGCGCTCGAAAAGGCGCCGGGAGCACTCCGAAGGAGGGCTAAAAAAAGGAGCCTAACCTTTAATTGAAACTGTTATCCCGAACCCCGGGCTATTACACTTAAAATGTCATCCTGAGCGACAGCGAAGGATCTCCATTTGGAATTTCATTTAAATATATATGGCAGATTCTTCGCTGTCGCTCAGAATGACACATATTTTAGCCGAGGAATCAGTAATGCTACCGAGGTCTTCCGTGTATTTATTTTGGGTAAGCCAATGGCAGATTCTTCGCTGTCGCTCAGAATGACATGGGTTTCTATTGCGGCCCGCCACCACCCCCACGGCGGGCCCCACGCCTGCCCGACGGCGGGTATATTAAATGCTTAAATGTCATCCCGAGGAGCAGACAATTACATAATTCCGAATGTCATCCCGAGGAGCAGGCAATTACATAATTCCGAATATCATCCCGAGGAGCAGGC
>JAJBVT010000027.1:20579-30119 GCA_020859685.1 Rikenellaceae bacterium | reverse complement strand
CAACTAACCATTGTGTTGGAGCGATATTTCGCATGAATTTAATCATCAAAAATTGAATGGCATTGTAGCGATTTCTCACTTCTCCAATGCTGTAACTTCCTAAAATTAGACTAGTTGTATGTGTAAACATGAGAGTAAATGCCAATATACTAAAAATAATACGCAAATAAACAATATTTTGATTAAAGTTACCCACCGAGATTTTATTTATTCAATTGCATATGAAGAGAAACACCTTTTTTTGCGCAAATTACTGTCAGAGAAAAAACACTGCAGTGTGGCACATAAAAGAAAAAGTTATGTGGATAGTCAAAAAAATTTCCGTCCCTCTTAGGCGGTATAAATTGACAGTTTTATTTTGAACTCAAGCAACTTAAACGGGGTTGTATATTACGGTAATCCCATTTTATCTGTGAGCTTACGGACAACTTTTTCGACCTCGCAGAGTAAGGTTTATGTAACGATTACATTAAATAGCTCTTTGAAAATCCCTTTCTGCGGGGATAACATTAATATACGGGACAAAGAGGATTTTAAAATAAAAAACCAATACTCCAGGCTAAGTTGGTCTTTCATTATGCAATCTGCCAATGGAATAACCAGCTAACCGGGCATCCAAAGGGTGGCCCTAGCGGCAATTGAATTTTACCGCAGTGGTCAGCCAGGGTGAGCACTTTTTTGCGAATCCGCGGCCGGCCGCCAATAGTTATGGCATTTACTTCCGGCGGCCGGCCGCCTCATCACAATTACTTTCCCCTCCCTTACGGGGTCGCCTTCAACATATTATAGTCCCGGAATCCTGTTACCTCGGTGGAGTTCTCTCCCAGCCATCCGGCTTTGGCCTGCACCGCTGTCTGGACTTTCACGAAGTCGATATATTTCAAATGTACGGGGTTTCCGTTCCGGTCGACGGCGTCGCCGATTCTGAAGTGGTTCCGGCTTACTCCGGCCTCCGCGTTCCCGTCGTCGGCAAGGCGGTCGGACCCGTAATTGTCCGCATAGCCCCAGTCGAAATTACCGTTTACCCAATAGGACCCGTTACCGGACCGGTCGTAGGTCTTGTCCTGCAGACGGGTGCCGCGCAGGGTGTAACTGCCGGACTGAACCCAGCCGGGGTAGTAATAGTTCTGCGGGTGATAGGCCTTCAGATAATCCACGGTACCCTCGTTTCCGAGGTTGTCGGTCCATGCTACGTCCATGCCCGGAGCGGAGGGGCGGTAATAGGTTACGGCGTAATTGTAAATCATCTCCGGACTGTCGTATTCGCTGCCCTTGAGTTCGTACCACGTATCGTTCGGTAATCCGTCGCCGTTCTCGTCCTGCATTACCCACACAATCCCCGGTTCCGAAGAGCCGTCGAACGCGTTGCCGAGAATCTGAATATTATAGCCTCCGTCATTGACTACGCTATGGTCGAATCCCACGACTATATAGCCCCCGAACGCGCCCAAAGAGACATAACGACGGTTATTCATCTCGTCCAGAGCGTAAGCGCACGCCTGCTCGGGGGTGGTGATTTCGATATAGCTTCCGTCCGCCCGCTTGTACTCGTTCACGAACTGTCCGGGCGCCGGAAGAAACTCCCATACCTTCACGGCATCTGCGGAACTTCCGGCCGTTACCGCGCGCAGGTTTTCGTCCTCATTGTCGAAGACCTCCACGGTAATCTTCTTGGACATGGCTGCATACTGGCTGTCGAGCTCCACGGTAAGAATATATATACCCGCGGCATCCGGTGTGAAAGAATACGCAGGGTCCGTATCCTGCTGAAGCAACACCTCGCCCATGTACCAACTGTATACGGGGTCGAACACATTGGTTACGGAGACGGGCTCCAGAACCACGGTCCTTCCGACGGTCGCAATAAACAGGTCTTTCTCCCACTCCCACGAGAAGGGCATATCCCCGGCATCGAGTACCTTTATAGTGAATCGGATACACTCTTGGCCGTCCTCGTTAGCGGCCCGGAACTCTACCGCGAACTCCCCGATGGATTCGGAGAGGAATGTATATTCCTTCGTATCGGCCACGGTACTCCCGTCGACCGTCCAGCGGAAAGAGCTGTCGTCCGAATTGGCCACTACGGGCCGAAATGTTCTGGCGGTACCGACAAGAAGGCTCAACCCGTCTTCCGGTACCGCAAGCGTTATGTGGGGCGGTAATTCGTCCAGTACATCGATCCGGACCTCCTCGGATGCCGTGGACGCGGGATTGGTAACTTCGAAAGTAAGATAGTACTCCCCGCTCTCGTCGGACGAAAACCGGTAGGTCGCCTCACGGCCTACGGTCACCCCGTCGAGAAGCCAGCGGTAGGCGGCATTTTCGTTGTTGGTTACCACGGGTTCGAGCAGCAGTTCGCGGCCCACCTTTACCTGGTATACATGGTCCTCCGCATCGAAAGTAATGACGGGCGAACTGTCGGTAACGATAATCTCGTCGGCTTTGTTGCAGGCTCCAAACAGGAAAATTCCCGCCACGGCGATGGCCACGCAAAACGAGCAGTGTTGTTTCATATCAGTTTTAATTTTTGGTAACTTTATACACTTTCACACTAATCATATTTAGCGGTTCGCCATCCCGCCCCCGGCGGTCCCCACGTCTGCAAAGCAGACGTGCTTTTCATCTTAGCGCAAAACACTTATATAATTACCCGATTTTTTGCTCCGGAGTCCGATAGTGTCCCGGACCTCTCCGGGACACCACCGTAACAGCCGCTTTCGGTCCGTAACCCTCTATTCGTCGTCGTAGAACCTTACGGCCACGTTATCGAAAGCAAAGTATGCCGGGCGTGCCCAGCCGTAGGAGTTGTAGCCGTCTGCCGAACCGTCCATGTTGAACTCAATCCTGTTGACTTTGCCCAGCCCCGAGAGGTCCCACTCCTGCCAGTCGAGAACCGGGCCGCCGGCTCCGGTAGCCAGTTCGAACGGTTGAACGGTTCCCGATACGGGGTTGCCGGACGCGTCGTAGCCGATGGCAATCAGGTGCACATATCCACCGGAAGGTAAGGCCGGGGAGAACGAACTGCCGTTCGTAACGTCGTTGGCAAAGTAGGTTGTGGAGGTCACGTATATAGACTCCACTACACGCTCCCCGCCGTCCCTGAAGTAGATTCCCGGCAGTGAACCGGGGAAGGCGCCGTAACTGTCCGAATAGCCGAAGCCGACGGAGAAGTTGGACGAGCCGTCGCAGCCGGTCTCACCGACGATGGAAAGTTGGGTGTCGAAATCTCCCTTACCGATATCCGCAAGGTGGTAATTCGAGACAGCGATACCGCCGTTCCAGAAGACGGTCGACCCCCACGCCGTAACGAGTTCGGATGCCAGTTCGGTATTCCCTTCATCGTACCAGTTGTAATCCACGGCCGAGTAATCGCCGTAAAGTAGCGGACCGCCGTACTGCGGGCTGTCGATAAGCGAGGTCCAGTATCCCCTGCCGTCGGTAGATTCCCACGAACCGTTGTAGTCGTCGTCCTCGAAGGTAAGGAGTGCGAGTCCGTAGTCCATACCGTCCGTATAGACGGTTTGCCGCACGTTGAAGTTACCGTCCTGACCGTACACGGAGATTACGATGGTTCCTTCAGCCTGGGCGAGATTGCCCGATACGAAAACCTGGCTGGGGGCGGTAATGTTGAGGGTGGCGAAATCGCCGCTCGGGTTCAGTTCGATATCTACTGTCCAAAACAGCGGTGTATTAACCACGACCACGTCGTTTACCCCTTTGGTAACTACGTTGAAGGTGCGGGTAGCCTCGTATTTGAAATGTTCGCGTTTTCTGGATTCTATCGTGAACTCGGCCGTCGACATCTTGGGCAGGCGGAACACCGTCCCGTCGGCCATGTAGAAGGTCACGTAATAGTAGCCGTCGACTACCTCGTCGAACATCGACTCGCCGCCTTTGGCCATGATGTAGCCCCCGTTCCCGTCGTCGATATATTCGGCCCCGTTACCGTAGTCGACCATCCAGTAGCCTTCGTCGTCTATGCTGAGTACGGGAGTCGTGCCGGTTACGGGAAGGTAATTCCCGTCGCCGTCTTCGAGGGGTACGGCTTCGCCGTCCACGATATAGGCCCAGTAGTACACTCCGTCTATCTCGGTGGTACCGAGAACGGGAGCGTCCGCTCCGGCCGTGCCGTGGTAAATTTCGATCGTCTCTTCGTTACTGAGAGTGATTGAGTAACCTTTACCCGAGGAGAGGGTGGTAAAGTCGGTGATAAAGTAGCCGCTGTCGATGGCGTCGACAAGGGTTTGCAGGGATGAAACTTCGGTATTCATCCGGCTGACTGTCTGTTCGAGGGTTTTGAGGCGGTCGTCCAGATCGTCGACAGCGTTCCACAAATCAGCGTCGTCATAACCGCAACTGGTAAAGGCCAGCAGTGCCGGGATGATAATAGTCAGGATTCTTTTCATTTTCTTCTGTATTAATTTAATCGATAGTCCATAGTCGGGGTACGGACCCGTCCGCGGACCGTCCGCCACCGGGGGACCGTCCGCACAGAAGAAGTGATAATGCGGGTAAAAACGCGAAACTTCATCATCCGTCCGTAATCAAGTTTAAAACCCGGATACGACCGTACGAAAAAAGATGAAGCGGCGAAATTTCGACTTGTGGTAATGCCAGAAACCGTCGGTTCAAACCCATTCTCCGTAGGTGCGAAATCCGTTAAACCGTATGGCAGGTCTTCTGACTTATTCCTCCCCTGACGCCTTCCCGTCCCCCGCGGGGACAGTGGCTTGGATTGTCAGGTTCTTTTTGCCTCGAAATGCGGGACAGGAACTTACAGCAGCGGGAACTGTTGCCGATTTGCACGGCATTCCCTTTTAATTCCGGGCCGCCGCTACAACGGGCGGCCGTGGAAACCTATACGGTGCCGCAAAGATATATGAAAAGAATTACAAAAAACAACACTCCCGGAGAACTCCGGCCTTCTCTACTCCCGGTACCGGTGTGTAAACTGTTTTCCCGTAGGCAGGTACGGTACCGGCAAGAATTTTTCCCGGCTGCACCCCTTTCCGTATTGTATAAACAATATGTATAATACAATACTATATTGTATTTAATTCTTTGACCCGCATCGTCAGTTTATCGATTGCGACTCGGACGGCGTGCCGTCCCGCCGGGGGGCTGGCGTGCCGGAATATATCTCACGTCTCTTTTCGGCGGAATAATTACCGCAATGCGATGCTTTGATATACCAAGCACAAAGTTAAAGGTTTTTTATTATTTCGTGTGCCGCTATTCGACTTAATGAAAACAGATATAGACATACAAATTATACATAATGTCAGGATGTTGAGGAAAGAGAGGGAAATTACCCAACGCACTCTGGCTACGATGATTCAGACCTCTCACGGATTTGTTGCCGAAGTCGAAAAGGACGGTTCGAAATGCAAATATTCAGCTAACCATATCTATCTGATAGCAAAAAACTTCGGGTGCAGTCTTTATGACATCTATCCGCCCATAGACCCGTTGGCGCCGTAACATTTTCAAAATCGTTTATTATTACAAAGGGGGCGGGTAGAAATTTTATCGGCAAGCCAATGATTATCCGCTTGCATGTCACTTACCGTGGGCCCGCCCCGGCGGGATGTCGGGCTTGAACTATATAATAATTATTGGCCCCATGATTCAGCGTAAAAAAGATGGGACATCAAGGTCTGGCATACAAATGGGTTTTAACCACATTAACGCCAAGCCTTAATTCCATGCGAGGATATAAAATTTTCAGAGTGCATAAAAATGAATTGTGCAGCTGCGTAACAATACACCGAAGTCCATCGCTATCGTTCGCGGGGCGGTTGCCCCCAACGATTCTGCACAACCCATAATAGGTTGTGCGATGGACTTCAATAGAAATGTATTGTTACGCGCCCCAAATATAGCAAAACGTTGCCAATATTTCCGTTTATGGTTTAAACATTATACAATACAATATTGCCTATCATAAACTTTCACCACCTGCCTTCCAGCGGCCCGCCACCCCGCCCCCGGCGGGCCGCACGTCTGCTATGCAGACGTATTTTATCCTTAACCTAATTATTAAATATAACCCTAAATTAACCCCATATTTCATCCTTCCCCGGTTTAATTGTTAACTTTGCGCCGGATAAGATATCACCGTGCGAAGGAAAAACGTTAAAAATATCATCACAGCCCTGTTGCTGGCGCTCTTTTGCTGGCATCTGGGCAGCGTTACCCTCTTCCCGCACATACACGTCGTGGACGGGGTGGTTATCTGCCACTCGCACCCCTACTCGGGAACGGCCGATAATCCCGGCCACTCGCACACCTCCTCGCAGCTGGATACCATCGCGCAGCTTTCGTTGCTGGTATTCGTGCTCACGGCCCTTACGGGGGTGCTCGCGCTGTTCCGCACCTCTACGGCCGCCGTCTCCACCCGCATGCGGCAGGATGTGGTCACGGCCCCGGTCCGAGCCCTCCGCCTCCGCGGTCCCCCGTGTCGTTAAACCATTGAGCCACTTTAATCTATTCCTGTCCGCACCCCAAAACTGCGGTCAGTAAGCCATTGTGTTTAACACCATAAACTTCAAGCCATGAAACTTGTTAATATAGCCGCCATATTTCTGCTGCTGGCGTACGCGGCTGCGGCCGACGGCGTGCAGGACGGACAGATAAAACCCCGTACCGACGCCAATATCACCGGGCATGTCGTAAAGGCCGGAACCGACGAACATATTCCGTACATAACCATCACCATCAAGGGCACCACTATCGGAACCGTCACCGACGCCACGGGCCATTATTTCCTGAAGGATATCCCGGAGGGAGAGTACACAATCGTGGCCACCGGGGTGGGTTACTCTCCCGAGGCGCACCGCATCCGCACCGTGGGTCAGACCACCATCGAGGTGAATTTCGACCTCGCGGAGCAGACCTTCAGCATGGACGAGGTGGTGGTATCGTCGAGCCGCAACGAGACCAACAAAAAAACCTCGTCCTCCATCGTGAATGTGGTGTCGGCCAAAACTTTCGAGCGCACCGCGTCCAACAACCTTACCGAAACGATGAACTATCAGGCGGGCCTGCGCATCGAGAACAACTGCTCCAACTGCGGCACCACACAGCTGCGTATCAACGGGCTGGAGGGGCAGTATTCCCAAATCCTGCTCGACAGCCGGCCGATTTTCAGCTCGCTGGCCGGGGTCTACGGGCTGGAGCAGCTGCCCGTGGCGATGGTGGAGCGCGTGGAGGTCATCCGCGGCGGCGGGTCGGCCCTGTTCGGGGCCAACGCTATCGGCGGGGTGGTGAATATCATCACGAAGGAGCCGCTCCGTAACACCTTCTCGCTCGCGAACACCACCAATATAATAGACAAAAACACCCTCGATTTCAACACCTCGCTCAACGCCGCCTTCGTCTCGGACGACCACAAGGCCGGGGTCTACCTGTTCGGGATGATACGCAACCGCGACGCCTACGACCGCAACAAGGACGGGTTCAGCGACTCTCCCAAAATCGATTCCGAAACCATCGGCTTCCGCGGCTATTACAAGACGGGCATGTACACCAAGCTCATGGCCGAGTACCACCATATCCACGAGTTCCGCCGCGGCGGCGACGACCTCGACCGTCCGCCGCACGAGGCGCTTATCGCCGAGCAGCTCAACCACAGGATAGACGGCGGCGGGCTGAGGTTCGACCTCTTCTCGCCCGACTACCGTCACCGCCTCGGCCTGTACGCCTCGGGGCAGGTAGTGGACCGCGGCAGCTACTTCGGCACCGATATGAACCCCGACGCCTACGGCCAGACGGACGACCAGACGTTCGTCCTCGGGTCGCAGTACACCTACGGCTTCGACCGGGCGTGGTTCGCCCCGGCCGAGCTGACCGCCGGGGTGGAGTTCAACCACAACAACCTCCACGACGAGATAACGGGTTACGGCCGCGATATGCGGCAGGTGACCAACGTGGCTGGCGGCTTCGTGCAGAACGAGTGGAAGACCGACCGGTTCAATCTGCTCGTGGGCGCCCGCATCGACAAGCACAACATGATGAAGAACGCGGTACTGAATCCCCGCGCCAACCTCCGGTACAGCCCGAGCGAGCAGGTGGGCCTGCGCCTGAGCTACGCCAGCGGCTACCGCGCCCCGCAGGCCTACGACGAGGACCTGCACGTGGACGCCGTGGGCGGAACCGTGTCGCTCATAGAGCTGGACCCGGACCTCAAACCGGAGTATTCCCACTCGGTGAGCGGCTTGGCGGACCTGTACCACAACTTCAGCCGCCTGCAAACCAACCTGCTGCTCGAAGGGTTCTATACGCGGTTGAACGATGTCTTTTCGCTCGTCCAGTACGGCGAGGAGGAGACCAACGGTGTAACCTACCGCCGCCTGCGCCGCGAGAACGCCGACGGGGCCGTGGTAACGGGCCTGAATGCCGAAATGAAGATGGGCATCCCCTCGCTGTTCGAACTCCAGTTGGGCTACACCTTCCAGAAGAGCCGTTATACCGAACCGTTCCAGTGGTCGGACGACCTTGCGCCGCAGAAAAAAATGTTCCGCTCGCCCGACCATTACGGCTACTTCACCGCTAATTATATCTTCACCCGCAGCTTCAACGCCTCGCTGTTCGGCACCTACACCGGTCCGATGCTGGTCCAGCATATCGTATCCACGGAGGACAGCTCGGGGCAGGTAACGGAAACCGATACTGAGAAGAATGTCCGCGGTTTTATGGACGTCGGGGTCAAACTGGCCTACAATTTCCGTCTCTCGGCCCACTGCAACCTCGAGGTGAGCGGCGGTGTGAAGAATATATTCGACCAGTTCCAGAAGGACCTCGACTACGGTCCTCTCAAAGACGCTTCCTATATATACGGGCCTACCCTGCCGCGGCTGTACTTTGTGGGGTTGAAGTTCTATATGTAGCATAACCGGGTGACCGACCGGGGGTGACCGACCGGGGGGTATCCCACCGGGCCGCCTGATTGGCGGAGAGAAGCGACCAATAAAATGTCATCCTGAGGAGCCGGGTGGCGACGAAGGATATGTTCGAATCCACATAGAAGGAAGATTCTTCGCTTCGCTCAGAATGACATAAAAAAGTATGTCATCCTGAGGAGCCGGGAGGCGACGAAGGAACTACCGCTGGAGACGATAAAGGGAAGATTCTTCACTTGCGTTCAGAATGACATTTTTCCACTTCACGGGCCGCCTTCCCACCGAGCCCCCCCGACCGGAGTGCCCACCGAGCCTCCGACGTGCCCCACGGGCCTCGCCACCGAGTCCCCCCGAACCTGGCGGAAAGAAGGGCCCAATAAAAAAGTATGTCATCCTGAGGAGCCGGGAGGCGACGAAGGAACTACCGCTGGAGACGATAAAGGGAAGATTCTTCACTGCGTTCAGAATGACATTTTTACTTCATGGGCCGCCATTACCACCGAGCCCCCAACGGGCCACCGAGGTGCTACACGGGCCTGCCACCGAGTCCTACAACCGAGTCCCCCCCGACTGGCGGATAGAAGCGCCCAATAAAAAAGTATGTCATCCTGAGGAGCCGGGAGGCGACGAAGGAACTACC
>JAJBVT010000027.1:18189-20479 GCA_020859685.1 Rikenellaceae bacterium | reverse complement strand
GCCCAATAAAAAAGTATGTCATCCTGAGGAGCCGGGAGGCGACGAAGGAACTACCGCTGGAAACGATAAAGGGAAGATTCTTCGCTGCGTTCAGAATGACAATTTTCAACTTCACGGGCCGCCATTACCACCGAGCCCCCCGACCGGACGCCTACCCTTGCGGCGCGTCCCGAGCCGGGCCGTTCGTTCCGGGCCGCCCATTTGTTACCACCCGGCGTCGCTTGCCAGTACTCCCGCACGGTTTTCCACCCGGCCGACCTGCCGGGACCTCTGCCACCGGCCACAACCTCCCGGACGCTGAACCGTCCGGGAGGTTTTTTTACGGTCCGGCGCCATGCCCGTCATTTAACGCGGTCCCGCGTCCAAACGGGAATAGTTTTTGGAATAGGTGGGTGGATAAAAGAATTATGAGCCAAGATATGAACGACAGCGTACGCGACCAGAAGGCCGACCACCTGATAACCCCGGCCAACGCCGCATTGATTGTAATAGATTTCCAGCCGCTTATGGTGAACGCGGTGAACTCCACCGACCGCACCCGGCTGGTGTCGAACGCCGTGCTGGTGGCCAAACTCTCCAACCAGTTCGGCCTGCCGTCGGTAGTGACGACCGTCAATGCGTCGGCCGACGAGAACAACCGGCTTATACCGGCCCTGAGGAATGAGTTTTGCGGCCGGGAGGTCTACGACCGGACATTCATAAACGCGTGGGAGGACCACGGGTTCCGCACCGCCGTGAAGCATACCGGCCGCCGCAAACTGGTATTCATAGGCCTCTGGACCGAGGCTTGCCTGACGTTTCCCGTACTGGACTCCCTTTCGGAAGGATACGAAGCCTATGTGGTGGTGGACGCCATCGGAGGAACGTCGACTCTGGCCCACGAGGCCGCCCTCAGCCGGATGCAGCAGGCCGGTGCCCGGCTCTCCTCGCTGACGCAGTTCGCCTGCGAACTCCAACGCGACTGGGCGAGGGAGGATACCGCCGAGGGCATCATCGGAATCCTGCGCGAGGCGGGAGTTTTCCCGCGGATGGATTGAGTTTAAACCACTTAAAACTATACGATTATGGCAAGCGAAACAGCAGTCAAAGCTCCGGATTACCTGGAGGACGAACACCTCAGCGTGGGAACCAAAGAATACCTCAAAGTGCTGAATGCGGGCGACACCCCGGTGGAATCCCTGCCGGTCGACAAAGCCCGCAAAGTGCTGGAGGATGCGCAGAAGTCGGTGGACGTGGACACCTCCGGCATCACCGAACAGTACAAAACAATCGAGCAGGACGGTAAGAAAATAGATATCGTCATCGTACGCCCCGAGGGTGTGCAGGATACCCTGCCCGTATTTATGTTCTTCCACGGCGGCGGCTGGGTGCTGGGCGACTACCCGACCCACAAGAGGCTGGTGCGCGATGTGGTGGTGGAATCGCGGATGGCCTGCGTATTCGTGGAATACACCCGTTCGCCGGAAGCCAAGTATCCTACGGCCCTGGAAGAGTGCTACGCAGCCACGAAATGGGTAGCCAAAAACGGCGACCGGATTAACGTGGACGGCACGAAGCTCGGCGTGGTGGGCAACAGCGCGGGCGGTAATATGACCATAGGCGTGGGCCTGCTCGCCAAGGAGAAGAACGGTCCGCAGATTAAGGCTCTGGTGGCCATGTGGCCCTATTGCGACGCCTCGACCGATACCGATTCATACGTGGAATACGGCGAGCAGCGCTTCCTGACCACCACCCTGATGGAGTGGATGCGGGACAACTACCTGAACGACCAGTCGGAATACGGGGATATCCACGTTTCGCCGGACCGGGCTACGCCCGACCAGCTGCGCGGCCTGCCGCCCACGCTGGTGGAGGTTGCCGAGAACGATATCCTGCGCGACGGCGGGGAGGCCTTCGGCCGTCACCTCGACCAGGCCGGGGTCGAAACCACCACAATCCGTTTCAACGGCGTCACCCACGACTGGGGCCTTCTGAACGGCTTTGCCGAGATTAATCCGGTAAAGACGCTGGCCATGTTCTCGGCCGCATTCCTGAAAAAATACCTCGTCTGACATAACTGGTTTAGACCGGTATATATTATAAACGAATGCGGCAGGGTTAACCTGCCGCATCTTTTTATGGTATTAATAGAACCGAACCGTGAATAAATTCCGGCACTCCGAAACGCCCGCCCATGTTATTTATAGGTCATTCTGTGGGGAGTGAAGCGCTGAAATGTCATTCTGAGCGAAGCTAAGAATCTTCTTTTTATGCGGTTCCGATAACAGATCCTTCGTCGCCACCCGTCTCC
>JAJBVT010000027.1:0-18089 GCA_020859685.1 Rikenellaceae bacterium | reverse complement strand
TATGCGGTTCCGATAACAGATCCTTCGTCGCCACCCGTCTCCCCATGATGACATTCTATTTTCATGTCATTCTGAGCGAAGCGAAGAATCTATTTAGCATTTATACCCGGTCCCAATAACCCTAAACCGTATACTCCTGCCAGCTTTTAACGGGTATATCCGCCTGCTTGAGCTTGCAGAACGCCTGTATAAAAGCGCCCGCAAGGCGGGAGTTGGTTATCAGCGGGATATTATGGTCGATGGCGCCGCGGCGGATACGGTATCCGTTGGTCAGTTCGCGTCGGGTAAGGTTCTTGGGGATGTTCACCACCAGCTCGAACCGGTGGCCCGCAATCATATCCATAATGTTGTTGGGCGTCTCCTCGTCGGGCCACCCGACAGTCTCGGCCTTTACCCCGTTGTCGGCAAGAAACCGTGCTGTGCCCGAGGTGGCGTAGATGGTGTACCCGTGCTCCTGCAACAGGCGGCACGGGTCGAGCAGGTCGACTTTCGACTTGCTGTCGCCCGAGGAGACCATCACGGCCCGCTCCGGGATTCCGTAGCCCACCGATATCATCGCGGCGAGAATCGCCTCGTCGAAGTCGTCGCCGATACAGCCCACCTCGCCCGTCGAGGACATATCCACGCTCAGCACCGGGTCGGCGTTGTGCAGGCGCGAGAATGAGAACTGCGAAGCCTTGACCCCTATCCAGTCGATATCGAAATTGGAGTTGTCCGGCCGCTCGTAGGGCGCCCCGAGCATGATACGGGTGGCCGTGTCTATAAAGTTGCGCTTGAGCACCTTCGACACGAACGGGAAACTGCGCGATGCCCGCAGGTTGCACTCGATAACCTTCACCTCGTTGTTCTTGGCGAGGAACTGTATGTTGAACGGCCCGCTGATATTGAGCTCGCGGGCAATCTGCCTGCTGATTTTATTGATACGGCGTGCGGTTGCGAAGTAGACCTTCTGCGCGGGGAACACCAGAGTGGCGTCGCCCGAGTGGACCCCGGCGAACTCCACATGCTCCGACATGGCGTACTCCACGATTTCGCCGTTATGGGCCACGGCGTCGAACTCTATCTCCTTGGCGTTCCGCAGGAACTGTGACACCACCACCGGATACTCCTTCGATACCTGCGCGGCGAGCTTGAGGAAGGTGGCGAGGTCCTCGTCGTTGTAGCAGACATTCATCGCCGCGCCCGACAGCACGTAGGACGGCCGCACCAGCACCGGGTAACCTACCTTTCCCACGAACTCCTTAATCTCCTCGAGGCTGGTCAGTTCCTGCCACGCGGGCTGGTCTATGCCCAGCTGGTCGAGCATGCTGGAGAATTTGTGACGGTTCTCCGCCCGGTCAATCGAGAGCGGCGAGGTACCGAGTATGGGTATATCCTGCCTGTGGAGGCGGAGGGTGAGGTTGTTGGGTATCTGCCCGCCCACCGAGACGATTACCCCCTTCGGGGTCTCGAGGTCCAGCACGTCCAGCACCCGCTCAAACGACAACTCGTCGAAGTAGAGCCGGTCGCACATATCGTAGTCGGTCGAGACGGTCTCGGGGTTGTAGTTTATCATTATGGACTTGTAGCCCAGTCTTCGGGCGGTCTGCACGGCGTTCACCGAACACCAGTCGAACTCCACCGAGCTGCCGATACGGTAGGCCCCCGACCCTAAGACGACCACCGAGCGGTCGTTCTTATAGAACGGAATATCGTGGTCCGCGGCGCCGTAGGTCATGTAGAGGTAATTGGTGAGGTCCGGGTCTTCGGAGGCAACGGTGTTTATCCGTTTCACCGCCGGGACGATTCCGTCCCTCTTGCGCCTCGCCCGTACCTTCAGGGCCTCCTTCTCGACGTTCCCCTCGGGGTTCTCGACGAACCGCGCTATCTGGAAATCCGAGAACCCGAGCCGCTTGGCCTCGCGAAGTATGTCGGCGGGCAGTTCGCTTACCGAACCGTAACCGGAGAGCACCACCGAGTAGTCGTATATGTTTTTAAGACAGCCCAGGAACCACGGATCGATTTTGGTCAGCTCGTGTATCCTGCCCACGTCGTAACCGCGGGCGAAAGCCTCGGCGATAGCGAAGATACGGAGGTCCGTCGGATTGGAGAGCTCCTCCTCGATATCGCCGAACTCCAGTTCGTGGTTGCCCACAAAGCCGTGCATTCCCTGCCCAATCATGCGCAGGCCCTTCTGTATTATCTCCTCGAACGAGCGGCCGATGGACATTATTTCGCCCACGGACTTCATGCTGGAGCCGATGGCCCGCGACACGCCCACGAACTTACCCAGGTCCCAGCGCGGTATCTTGCATATCAGGTAGTCGAGCGACGGGGCCACGTATGCCGAGTTCGGAGTACCCATCTCCCCAATCTGGTCGAGGGTGTATCCGAGTGCCAGCTTGGCCGCCACGAAAGCCAGCGGGTAACCCGTGGCTTTTGAGGCCAGCGCCGAGGAACGGCTCAGCCGGGCGTTTACCTCGATAACGCGGTAATCGTCCGTCTCGGAGTTGAAGGCGTACTGGATATTGCACTCGCCCACGATACCGATATGGCGGATAACCTTGCGCGAGAGCTCCTGAAGCGTCGAGAGCTCCTGTTCGTCCAGCGAACAGGTCGGAGCCACCACGATACTCTCGCCGGTATGGATGCCGAGAGGGTCGAAGTTCTCCATGCTCGCCACGGTGAAACAGTGGTCGTTAGCATCGCGGATAACCTCGAACTCTATCTCCTTCCAACCCTTGAGCGACTCCTCTATAAGTATCTGCTTCGAATAGGCGAAAGAGCTCTCGCACAGGGTGCGGAACTCCTCCATATTGTTGGTAATACCGCTGCCCAGCCCCCCGAGGGCGTAAGCCGAGCGGACCATTATCGGGAAGCCAATCCTCTCCGCGGCCGCTATGGCGTCCTCCATGCTTTCGACAGCCTCGCTGACCGGGGTTTTGACTCCTATTTCATCCAGCTTGCGGACGAACAGGTCGCGGTCCTCGGTTGCCATAATGGCCTCGACCGAGGTGCCGAGCACCCGTACGCCGTATTTTTCGAGCACCCCATTCAGGTATAGCTCCGTGCCGCAGTTGAGGGCAGTCTGGCCGCCGAACGCCAGCAGGATACCGTCCGGGCGCTCCTTGCGGATTATCTCCTCCACGAAGTAGGGCGTCACGGGTAGAAAGTATACCTTGTCCGCGACCCCTTCGGAGGTCTGTATGGTGGCGATGTTCGGGTTGATAAGGACGGTGGATATACCCTCCTCGCGCAGAGCCTTGAGGGCCTGCGAGCCGGAGTAATCGAACTCGCCGGCCTGCCCTATCTTGAGCGCGCCCGAGCCGAGAACTACGGCTTTTCGGATATTGAGTGACTTCGACATTTTGGTTTCGGGTTTGACGTTTTCCGGTCCGGTAATATTAAATCCTGTAAATATAGTTATTTGCCGTAAAGTATCCCAACCGCCGGATGCGTCTGTCACGGCGCAAAGACTGACCGTGTCGCAACCCCGCGGGTTTATTTTCAGATTCGGACCGTTCGCGGGAAATATACCTTTATTGGATGAAAAGCGCCTCTGCTGTCTATAATATCACCCATGCCCCTGCTTTATACGATAGCACACCGGCTCCGCACGGACGGTAAATACGGCTTACCGTCCGCATACCGAAGTGCGAACCCGGCCGCTGCGGCCGCCCCGATATCGGAACTTTTTCATACAATTCATACATTTAAGTTAGAGAGGAAGGGACCCTGAGAAGGCTCCCTTTCCCGTTTACAGGGGTGGGTTGGCTCGTTTTAATGGCATAACCGTTGTCCGGTAATTTCAGAAGGATACGCCTTCGCTTATTTCGTTCCAGAGAAATAGAACCGGGAGGCAGCAGATGTAATACATTAACTTTTTCATGGCTGTATATTTTAAAGGTTGGTTTTTACACTTACCGGTACCAAGCCTGTGCCAGGACATTCAATAAGCTGAATGTCAGTTTGTTGTCAGGGATTTCGAGGGGCGCGGCGTGTAAAAAAAATTTACAGTTCTGTAAACCGGGCTTACACTTTCGGGGGCCGCATTCCCACGGCAGGCAAAAACAAAGGGCATCCCTGTCACAGGGGTGCCCTCGTTTCTCGGAACCAACCGGTTTTAGCGTCAGCGCTCGCCGGCGTGGTCCTTGTCGTCGCCGCCGTCTGCGCTGAGTACGATATTGCGGACAGCGTGCGACTCGTTGCCCGCCCGGTCGGCACAATAGACGATAATGTGGTAGTCGCCGGGGGTGGCCCCTGCGGGTATCGCTTTTTCATGGTGGGGGTTGTTTTTGTTTCTCATCCCGGCGATATCGTTCCATGTGTTTTTATAGAAGAAGTCGGTGGTGCCGCCGTCGGCCCGGGTATGGGTATGGCCGTCGTTTATATGTATCTCGACGGTATACGAGCCGAGGGCCTCGTCGTCCGAGAGGTCCATATCGAGGTGGATGCCGCCGGTGTTCCCGATTCGGAGGTTGGCCCCTTCGGCCGGTGCATTAATTTTTATTACGGGCGGGGTCGTGTCGCCCTTATCGTCGCCGCATGAGGAAAAAACAAGTATAGAAGCCGCGAGGGCCGATATAAAAATAATTGTGGTTCTCATCTGATTCTGTTTATGTAACGATTTATAATTTTTACTCCTTATTGTTAGCGGCCCGCCACCCCGCCCCGGCGGGCCGGACGTCCGGAAGCAGGCGTACTTTTCACCTTAGGTAACATTTGTACTGTCACCTTGTTTTAAAAGGTACTTTGACCACCAATTGTATATTACGGCCCGGTTCTGGAATCTCCACGTGCCGGTAGAAACTGAGGTGGTTGTAATACTTCCTGTCGAAAATATTCTGAAACCGGAGTGTTACTTCCAGGGCGGTGTTCCCGAGCGGCAGGTCCGCCGATAGGCCCGCGTGAAACAGGGTGGCGCCCGGTGTGGGCGATTCGTTGCGGGCCACCCGGTCCTGCCGCGCGAGGCTCTCGATTTCGATATGGACGCCGTAACGGCCGCCGGTCCACGACACCGTATTGCGCATCGTAGGCGGTGGAGAGAACGAGAGCGGAATATCCTCGTCCAAGTTATAGGTGTAGACGTATTCCCCGGCGAACGAGTAACCCAAACCGAAAGGCAGGCGGACTGCAAACGAGACCTCCGTCCCGGCGAAAACCGCCTTCGCCCCTGTATAGCGGTATACCTGCCCGGCGTGGGGCAGGAGCGACCACTCGCCTGTGGGCCGCAGGTAGATATAATTGGAATACCGGCTGGCGAACGGCGACACGTCGAAAGAGTACCGCCCCCTTTCAATGCCGTATTCCGCGTCGAACTGCCATCCCCGTTCGGAATCCAGTCCCGCATCGCCCTGCTCGTGGCGGAAAGTGCCGTGGTGGACACCGTTCGAGGCCAGTTCGTTGGCGCCCGGCAGCCGGAAGCTGCGGCCCACGTTGACCTTCAGCAGGTGTCCGCGCCCCGGGTTCCAGACAAGGCCCGCACCCCCAGAGAGGTCCCCGAACCGCTTGTCGACCGCGTAACTCCGCCACTCGTACCGGGCGACGGTCTGCGCGTCGTAGCCGCCCGCTTCGAGGTAGTCGGCGAGGTACCGGTCCCGGAAGGCCGAAATGTCTATCCGGCCGTGGTCGTAACGCAGGCCGCCGGAGAGGGTCAACGTGCCCGAGACGGTCCACGACGCTATCCAGTAGGCCCCGGAGGTGAGCCGGTCGTAACGCGGAAGCAGAAACGAGTAGCCGCCTATCCCGTTGTGCTGATACTGCACGTCCGCCCCTGCGGTATGCTCCCACCCACCGCTGCCGAAATACCTCAGCCGGGCCGATGCGCTGAGAGTGTTCAGCGAGAAGAACAGCTCCCGGTCGGGGTTCTCCGCAGGCCGGGGCTGGCTGCCGTAGTGGGTGTGGAACTCGCTCATCTCGGTGCACCGGTTGTTCTGGAATCCGAGGTCGAGCGATGCCGACCACGACCGCCACGAGTATTGCTGACGCGTGGTGGCCTTCAGGTGGTTCACCGTGCTGTACGGCAGGCCGATATTCCGGCGGCTGCCGTCCTTGTCGAGCCGCGAGGCGTCCGGGATTCCGTGGGCACCGGGGAAGAACCCGACCTTCTGCCAAGCGTTGCTGACCGAATAGTTCATATAGTAACCGTTGCGCCGGTACTCGGTCCAAAGCGATGCGTCACGCTCGCGCCCAGCCGTGTTTTTTAGACGGTTGCCGTGCACGGGTAGTTTCTGGGTGAGGTATACTATGGTGTCGGTCGGCACGCGGTAGTCGCCGAAATTCTGCTCCGTGTAGCGCAGGCGGGTATACCAGCGGTTCCTTTTCAGGGCCAGCATCAGCGATGCGGCCACCGTGCCGTTGACCGAGCGGCCCATCAGCACCGCCTCGCCGAAAAACAGATCTTCGGCAGGGGGCGGCAGGGGCGTAATCTCTATCGTGCCGCCCATAGCGTCGCTTCCGTACATCAGCGACGAGGGGCCCTTGCGCACCACGACCCTCTCGGCGTTGAACGCGTCTATCTCGAGTCCGTGGTCCGCACCCCACTGCTGTCCTTCCTGTTTAATCCCGTTCTCGAGCACCGCGATTCGGTTGAAACCCATCCCCCGGATTACGGGCTTGGAGAATCCCGACCCGATATCCATGGAGCGCACTCCGGGAATATTCGCGAGGGTCTGCACGAGGTTGCCCGTAAAGTAGTCGCGGATAAATGCCTTGTCGGCAATATCCACACTTAGGGCCGAACCCAGTTTTTCCTGCCGGGAAAAGGTCGAGTTGACCGTTACGGCCTGGATATCCACCGAGCGGACACTGTCCGGTTCCTGCGCGCTCGAGCGCTGCGGGGACAGCAGAAGGGACAGCACAAGCATGGCCGGAAATAACCGGTATGGCATGTTCTGTCGTTTAAGTTAATATTGGAAAACTGTGCGGAAGAAGAAGGTCGCCGCGCTCCGGATGCTACCGGATACTCCGGATGGTGCGGATGTTCCGGATGCTCAGGGTCGGGCGGGCGGACCCCGCGGATTGAGGCGGATTACGGGCGCACGGTACCCGGCCGGGTAGGGCCGGGGCTGTTCGTAACCGTATTCGACCTCGTAATATGTGACGTGGAGCGGTTCGGTATGGATGTACGGGGCCAGGTGGAACCGGCAGACGGGGCAGGTAGCCGGGTCGTGGCCGTCGTCGTGGCCGTCGCCGTCGGCATCATGGTGGCAGTGGCCGTAAGCGGCCGTACCCGCGCAGTGCAGCTCTACGTGGACCGTTTGCGCCGCATAAGGGAACAACACGAGCGCGGCCAGCAGCCATGCCCTTACGGTTACCTTATGTAGCGAGTCGCCCATCGGCTGCAAAGATAGCTTAATTTAGTAAAAGATTAAATCTAGCCCGACCCCGCGCCTGCCCCGGTTGTTACGGCCGTGACCCGGACAACTGAAACCGTGCTCCTTATCGGTACCTGCGGCGCAGAAGGCTTCGTTCCGGACCCGAACAGAAGGGCCGGTCCTGCGGTTACTTCCACCACTCTTCGAAAACCTGTCCGGAGTCCCGAAGGGATACCCATACGGCTGTGGCTATTTGCCGGGCGAAAACCCGTACTGCTTCTTGAAGGCCACCGAGAAGTGTGACAGGTTTTTGAACCCTACCTCGCAGTACACCTCCGACACCCGTTTGCCGTCCTGCTTAATCATGTCGTAGGCCGCCTTGAGGCGCCGCTGAATTAGCCATTTCTGCGGCGGCAGGTCGCTCAATTTCTTAAAATCCCGTTTGAAGGTCGAAAGGCTTCGACCCGTGAAGGAGGCTATCTCCTCCATCGAGAGGTCGTACATGTAGTTCTGTTCCAAGAAGCCGAGGATATCGATTTTCCACGGTTCCGTGAAGTCGAAAAGCGTGGGGTAGAACCGTTTGTCGATATTCAGCAGCGAGTAGACCCCCTCTATCTGTTTCAGCTCCATCATCTCGTCGGCGGGCACGACCGACGAGTCGAAGTAGGGCGTCAGCGAAAGGAACAGGCTCTCTATTTCGGTCGTCGCGGGCAGGATGACCGTACTCTGCCGGAATTTACCCGCACCGGCGGGGAACTCCCTCTTCTCCATCTTCTGGTACAGGGAGCGCAGGAAAGGCCGTTTGAGCATCATGAAGATACCCCGGAAAGGCTGGTCGCCGACCGACAGTTTCTCCATGTTCACCCGGTTGTCGCGCCGGACGAATACGCACTCGCCGGGCCGTATCACGGTCCTCTTTTTCCCTTCGATGATACGGTATTCGCCCGAGTAGACGTACACCAGGTAGTGGTTGAGCGCCATGCTGGAGCAGCGTTTGTCCTCGCTCATATGGTAGCTGAAGAATATATCGCGGTAGTTGAATACCGTGTACTGGTCCTTAATAAATGACATACGGGTGGATTTTAAGTGTCGGTGGTTCGGTGTTAATCTATAACTACGAGGTTGTACTCCTGCGTACCCAGCCCTATCTTCTCGGCGTGGACCAGAGTATGGATACCGTTGCGCGACTCCATCCTTTCGACAAGGTGTATCTTGCCGTGGTCCTCCGAGGCGTATACGAGGTCGACACAGGCCTTGTCGAGGGCCACCGGGTCGAGCGACGCCAGTACTCCGATATCGCCCATTTCGGGGTCGGCCGGGTTGGAGTCGCAGTCGCAGTCGACCGACAGGTTGTTCATCACGCTGATATATATTATATCGTCGCCGCAGTGGTCGGCGATGGCTTTGGCCGCCTCGGCCATCGTTTCGAGGAACTGCTCCTGCGTGGGGTTGCCCCAGTTATCGGTGCTCGCTCCGCCGGAATGGATAAGGCGTTTGCCGTTTGCGGAAGCTATGCCGATGGACATATTCTTGACCGCGCCGCCGAAACCGCCCATGGCATGGCCCTTGAAGTGGGAGAGTATCACGGTGAAGTCGTAGTCGAGGAAATTGCGGCCCACGATATCCCTCGTAATATGGGTGCCGCCCGCCACGGGCAGGTCCACTTCACCTTCCGCATCGAGAATATCCACCGGCGCCAGGTCGAGGAAGCCGTGTTCACGGGCCGCCTGAAGGTGGTCCTCGGTAGAGGCGCGCCTGCCGCCGTATGCCGTGTTGGCGTCGATGAACGTCCCGTCCACCAGCCTTACGAAGTCGCCCACCAGCTCCGGTTTAAGGTAGTTGTCCCCGCCCGGCTCGCCCATGCTCAGCTTGACGGCCACCTTGCCGTGGGCTTCGCGGCCCAGCAGTTCGTACATTTTTATGATGCTCTCCGGGGTTATCTCGCTCGTCATATAGACCACGGGTGTCCCTGCATCGGGCAGGGCGCCGTTGGTTTTCGCTTTGGACGCCCTGCATCCGGCGCCGGTAAGGGTCATGGTGAGGATTGCTGCGGTAAAAAGTATCTTTTTCATCTTGCCTGAATTTTTATCTTGATTATTGTAAAAGTAGTTAACAATTCGGGATTTACATAACGGATTGATATCGCGCCATCCCCTTTTCGGCGGTGCGGTATCCTTATTCCGGTCCGGCAAAGGTCCGGTCCGGCTTTTACTCGGGTATGACTTCGTTAAGGCAGGCGATGGCGTTAAGCGCCCTCGGGTAGCCTACGTAAGGGATAAGCTGGGTCACCACGGCAAGCAGGAAGTCCTTGTCGTTGCCCATATTTACATTGCCCTGGATGTGTCCTTTCAGCTGCGATTCGCACCCTCCGAGCGAGAGAAGCATCGAAAATGTGAGCATTTCCCGGGTTTTTAGGTCGAGGCCGCCGCGGGCAACGTAATCCCCGAAGCAGTTGGCGGAGAGGTAACGCTGGATATGCAACTGGTTTTCGGGTGAGTTCCGGTAATTATTTTCGATTCTGTCGCCGAAGATCTCCTTTTGCACGGCGAGGCCCCGTTCGAACCGGGTTTCCGGTGAGGTCGTCGACTGGCCTTCGAGCGGCAGGGCGATTCCCCGTCCGGTAAATATTTCATTGGTCGCATGGATAAAAGCCGACACTTTCGAAATTCCGACGTAAGGAACGGCCTGATAAAGGATCTCTTTGGCCTCCACGGGGGTTATACCGGCATCGAGCGCCGCGCCGAGCATCATCCGGTACTCGCAGGGGGCCTGACAGGCGATAGTGGAGGCCAGTATGGCCATCAGACGGGTTCGGTTATCCAGGTCTCCGCACGGGATGACTTCGCCCGATACGAAGTTATCGAATGCGGCCGCCAGTTCCGGGTCGGTCGCCGCAATTCCCGATAAATTGCCGGGAAATAGTGCTTCGGGGTTGTGGTTTCCCGCTTCGTGCTTCACGGTTTCCATATTGTGAGCTTTAGATATATTTAAAGTGACGGCCAAGGCTATCGTTACGATTATTTTATTATGTGACATGACTATAATTTATTTTTCTTCGATCCATCGGGTAATCTCCTCCGCATCGGGGAGGGTTGCGGGCGGCACGGAACGTACCCAGCTGCCGTCGCGGTCTATCAGGAATTTCTGGAAGTTCCACGCCACTTCGGCGTCCCCCGCTCCGTTCAGCTCCGCGGAGGTCAGCCACCTGTACAGCGGGTGGATATCGTCGCCCGTAACCGATATCTTCGACATAACCGGGAACGTAACGCCGTAGTTTTCCCGGCAGAAGGTTATTATCTCCTCGTCGCTGCCCGGCTCCTGCCCGAGGAAATCGTTGGAGGGGAAGGCTACGATAACGAACCCGTCCCCGGCATATTTTTCGTAGAGAGCCTGCAACTGCTCGTACTGCGGTGTAAGACCGCACCGGGAGGCGACGTTGACCACCATTACCTTTTTCCCCCGTAACTGCGACATCGGGAAATCTTCGCCGTGGATATCCTTTACCGTGAAGTCATGGAAGCCCTGCGCGGACGAAGCGGCGACGGCCAGCCCGAGGGCGAACGGGATAAGAAATACTCTTTTCATTTTCGTTTTATTTTGGTTTCCGGGAGCCAAGGTAGGGCATAAAGCCGCTCGATTTTTTATACACTTTCAGACATTGCCCGTTTTTTACATCTTTCCGGCCGAAGGGAACAGCACGCAAACCGGTTGCGGGCCGGTTGCGGGCCGGTTGTGGGCCGGTGCCGGTAGCGGCGGCGGATGCGCCTGCCTTGCGGTAGCACACGGGAGGAAAACCGGGTGGCAGTATCCGGGGAAACGGGCGGCAGTATCCGACCATATCGCGACAGTATCCGGCGGAAACCGGGCGGTAATGTCCGGGGCGGCTTTCTCTGCCGCACGGGGTCAAGCCGGGTCTGCAAAGTACGGAGTTTGCTTTCCGGCCAGTAAAACCAACGGACCGTACAGGATGCCGCCCGGAATCAACCGATAAGGCCTATCTCCCTGAGCCACCTTTCCACCTCTGATTTCGAGCCGTTCGCCCTGTTGCCCGATACTGCGAGTCCCTTGAGGACCCGTGCTCCGGACGCCGCCCGCTGCATATCGGTGAAGCATCTCGCTTCCCGTCCGCCGCCGTGCGTGACGAAAGGCGCCACCGTTTTACCCGACAGGTCGTGCCCGTTCAGGAAGGAGAGCACCGGCGGGGCCATAGTACTCCACCAGTTGGGGGTGCCCACCAGCACCACGTCGTACCGGCCGATATCCGGAACATTTCCCTTAATCTCCTTCGGGCGGCCGGCGTTTATCTCCGATTTCGCGACTTCGGTGCACTCCCGGTAGTCGGTCGGATACGGTTCGACCGGTTCTATCACGAACACGTCCGCACCGGTAAGTTCCCGTATGAACTTTCCTATCGCCTCGGTATTCCCTCCCCACGAATACCATACTACAAGGATATTACTACCGCCCGTCCCGGCGTTTGCTGCGTTTACTGAAAGAGCCATAGCCATTATTGCCGTTATTAACTTTACCGTTTTCATTTTATTTTTTCCGGATTTATTCCACCGGTTTATTTTGGATAATTATTTTTTCCGATATTATTTATAACTGCCCGCCACCCCCTGCGGGCCGCACGACTGCAAAGCAGACATGCCTCTTCTATTTTTGGAGACTGTAATATTCTTCGTCGCTAACGGGCTCCAGCCATTCGGCGGGACCCTTATCGGGATTGGTCCCGAGGGCCATGTGTGCGAACCATGTATCGGGTGTGGCGCCGTGCCAGTGCTCCACCCCGGGATAAATGGCCACCACGTCTCCTTTACGGAGCACCTGCACCGGCTTACCCCGCTCCCGATAGTAGCCCACACCGTCGGTGACAATCAGCAGTTGTCCGCCCGGGTGCTTGTGCCAGTGGTTACGGCACCCCGGCTCGAATACCACGTTACCGACGGAGACCCCGAAGGTGTCCGTATCCGTTACCACCATTTCGAGCCATCCGGTACCGGTAAACCAGTCCGGGTTTACCGGCTCCATATTGCCGGTAATTTCAATCCTGTCCGATGCGTTTTCCATTTCCTGCGCTTTTACTCCGTTTACCGCCATAGCCGATACCAGGGCGACGGCCAGCGAAAATTCTTTTCTCATAGTATTCAATCTTTTAATTATATCTTTCCGAGTGGATTGCGGTCTGTCGGAATGGAGCCGCCCGAAATTTTCCGGGTGGATTCGGTTTGTCGATATCTGCTCCTATTTCCTCCACAAAGGTAGTGCAAAACGGTAGCGGGGGCTTTGCCCTCCGGGTCAAAGAATTTTGCCCTGCGGTCCGGCGGGCGCTTTTTAACCCGGTGGACCGGGGCGGGAAGTTTGACGGGATGCGCAGCGGGGAGAAGCCGCCGCGGGAGTACGGGCGGATGTTGCGAGCGGAAAGAACCGCGTAGCGGCGGAGGGTAGGGCGGCGGGACGGACGGAATGGCTACGGCGGGAATAAAAGGTACGACGTATCGCCGGGAAGGATATCAGGCGGGTAGGCTGAAAGCCCGGCATACGGGTCGAGGCGGGAGGTACGGTTCGGGAGACAAGGGCGGGGCTGTTCCCTGAAGGTACGGGCTGCCGGAATCAGCGCGGAAAAAAGGCGGCCCGTCCGACCGGGGCAGGACAGGAATGCCGTCGAGCCGGTAGGACGGGCTTATTTGAACACGGTAATTGTTACGCGTTGAGGTTTACAATAGGTTAAAAAATAGGTCTCCCTGGCAGTAGGGCGGCCTGCCGTCGTGGGTGTGGCGGGCCGCTGAAACAAAAGTTGTAAATCGTTCACTAATTGATTTTACTGCTCCCCGTCCTGCTCTTCCCCGTGGGTTTTGAGCCACTCCCGGAACATGGTGCGGTGGTGTTCCTCGTCGGCAATCAGCTTGGCGAGCAGTTGCAGGGTAACCTTCGTGGTCTCGTTCTGCGGCAGGTCCTTAACCCGCCCGGTTATCTTCTCGTACTCTTCGATGGTGGCGGTTTCCGATTTTATGCCGAGCAGTACGGCCTCGCGGGCGGACTTGCCATACTCCACGCAACGGGTGTCGTACTCCTGCGTCACGCTGCCTTTGAGTTTGAGAATAAAATCGCCGAGTTTGTCGAGGTGTTTCATCTCGACCAGCGCCACTCCCATCATCAGCTCGCCCACATCGTCGAAAAGGGCCTCCTGCGAGACGTACTGGTTAATGGCCGTCAGCTCGGAGAATCCGTTGGTGCCGCGGTATACGTCGTAGAACCATTCAGGTTCTACCCCGCGGCCGGGTTTCACGTCGGTAAATTCGGGGTATTCGACATCCGAATCGCTGTACTTCATCGCGTTGACCAGGCCCATCGTAAGGTCGTCGAGCTGGTTGGTTCCCCTCTGTTTCATCAGGCGGAACATTTCGCTTTTTGCGCTCATATCTTTCCGGTTAGGTGTTCGGGCAACCCTAACAATTTGCATACCGGAAACGGTCGGCCGTAAAAGCCGTTCAAGACTCCGGCCCACACAAACCGAGACCGGAGCCGGAAAAAAGAGCCGCTACCCTAATGAAGTGCCCCCGAAAGTCCGGCAAAAAACTTTCGGGGGCATTTCGGAACTCCCGGCCCCTGTTACGGACACGGTAACGGCTAATACCCGATGGTCTGGGCCACGATAAACTCATGGTCGCCGTCCAGGCCGAGCAGTTCGGTCAGCCCAGCCTCCACTCCGCCGCGTACCACGGCTTTGATGCCCTGCGTGGCGCAGTAAAGGTATACGTTCTGGGTACAGTGGCCCGCGTCGAGGCTGGCGAACCGTACCCTTATTTCGGGAGACTTGAGGTAACCGTCGATCATCTCGTTACCCGTGTTCCGGTAGCGGCTGTAATCGGCGATGAAAACGAGGTTCAGGGGGGCGGTCCGGGCGGCCGGGAATCCACCGGCCAGCTCCCTGTGGTCGCCCTCCACGACGGGAGAAAGCTCGTGCGCCGCGGCGTCGTAGAGGTAGATACCCTCGGCCATAATCGCGTATACCTTCAGGGGGTAGAGGGCCAGCGCGGAGGGTGCGGTTTTCTTGCCGTCTTCGCGGTTGGTGCCGTAGGCGGCCCACATTATCTCCGAGAGGTGCTTCAGGGAGAGGTTCTCGGTCCGGAATTCCCGGTCGGAGCGGCGGTTGGCGAGGGCCGTCATAAGGGCCTCACCGCCGGAGAGGTCGGGCCGCTCCAATACGATTGTCTTAAAATCTGTCGGGTTCATAGGCGTGGTGTTTTGTGACGAGTCTTGCGCGTCGGTTACGGTTACAGTAAAAATAAGGAAAATTAGAGCTGAGAGTAAGTTTTTGTTATTCATAATCGTATCGTTTACGGAGTCAATATATCGGCGTAAGAAAATACCGTGCCTGTCCGCGAGACGGAATAGGCCGCGAAGTATCCGAGACAGCCGCCCGCGAAGTTGTCTATGGGGTTGGTGTTGGCCGAGCCGCTCAACCCTACCGAGAAGAGGTAGTCGTAGGTGCGCTTGTCGATGCTTTGCAGTTCCACCACAATAAGGTCCCCTTCGTAGAGGATGTCGTCCCAATCGTCCTCCTTGTTATCCTCAGCCATCTTTTCCGTCATGCAGACTATGTCGAGGATAATGGTTTTGCCGTCGTTGCCCCGGTCCTGAAGTACGTTCCATCGGTAGTTCTCCCCGTTGCGGTATATCCGGTAGCAGTAGTAATTTTCCTCGTCCGGGATGTCGCGGAACGAAAAGGTCATTATCACAAACCTCTGGCCCATCACTTTGAGCCATTGAAAATACAACCCGTCGACCCTCGCTGCGTCGTGCATCACAGATTCGGAGGTGAACTCCCGTCCGTCCACCGATACGGTCAGCGTATAGCTTTCGCCCACCGTGCCGGTCAGGCCCGGAGCACGGTAATAACCGTCGGAGTCGTAGGTGAGCGGATAACGGACTCCGCTCCCCGAAGTGAGGGTAACCGCGGCGTCGCTCTGCGGCGAGGGGTCGCTGCCGTCGTCCATATCGCGTGTCCGGGTGACCAGCACCTCGGCCGTTTCGTTGGTCACCCGTCCCTCCACGACGTAGAGGGGGTCGACCGAACGGTAATCCATATCGATCTCCTTCTCGCATGCGGTGAGCAGTAGAAGGAGGCCGCCGATTATATAAAGGAATAGTTTCATGGCATCAGAATCTGAAACTGTACGAGACGGACGGGATAAGACCGAAAAGCGAGGTCTGCACCGCCTTGCTTCCCGAAGGCTTGCTGTCGTCGTCCTCGAACGATATAATAAAAGGGTTGTAGCGGCAATATGCGTTGTAGAGCCCGAAGGTCCATTCGCGGGTATACCGCCGGTTTACTTTGGTGTGGGTGGCGCTCACATCGAGCCGGTGGTAATCCGTGGCGCGGTAACCGTTGCGTTCCGCGTAGTAGTAGACCGTTTCGCCGTTCACGGTATATTTGGCGCTGGGGGCCGTGAGCGCCTGCCCGGTGTTGTAGACCCAGGTCGCGGCGACCTGCCAGCCGCGGGGAAGTTCGTACATGCCGACCACCGATATATCGTGCCGCCGGTCGTTCCCGGCCGTATACCACCGGTCGTTGTTTATTCCGGGAATCTTATTCTCCGACCACGAGAGGGTATAGGAGACCCAGCCGGTAATGCGGCCGGTATTCTTACGGGCGTACACCTCCGCACCGTACGACCGGCCTTTCCCCGCGAGGATTATCCGTTCGATCTCTATTTCGGAGTTGAAAGATTTACCGTCCTTGTAATCCAGTACGTCGCGTATCGCCTTGTAATAGCCCTCCACGGAGAACTCGTACGCCTGATTGGCGGTCAGGGCCACATATCCGAGACTGAACTGGTCCGCCCTCTGGGGTTTCACGTTGTTGCTGCTCAGGGTGTAGCGGTCCATCGGCAGGGACATGCTCTGCACCCGGAGCGCGTGGACGTTCTGCGACGTACGGCTGTACCCCGCCTTGACGCTCTGGTTCCCATCGAGGCTGTAATTGAGGCTCGCGCGCGGCTCGAGGACGAGGTAGGTTTTCACGATATCGCCCCGCCCGTACTGGAGGGTTTCGAGAATATCGCCGTTCTCGTCCAGCCTGTAATAAGGCGAGCCGCCGAGGGCGGAGAAGGCGCTCAGGCGTAACCCGGCCGAGACGGTAAGTCTGCCGGTAGCCTTCCACTCCTCATTTATCCACAGGGAGTTATCCAGTGCGTAGCGCCTCTCCTTTTCACGGTAGTTCATCAGGTCCCACTCCGCGGATTTAAGGTCGATATAGGCCGATTCGAATCCGAATTTGAACGTATGGCGCCGGTGCGCCGACCAGGTGAAATCTTCCCGCACACCGTATTTGCGCATATGGGTATCCAGGCTGTTGTCGATATCGAGAATCTCTATACTGTTGTCGGATATATAGGATGAAAGTATCACCGAGGTATTCGCATACAGTTTGTCGTTATAACTGTGATACCATCTTACGGTCGACGCCACGTTGCCCCATTTCATCGAAACGAGGTCTTCGAGACCCATATTGTCCCGGCCCATGAAGAAGGAGACGAACAGGTTGTCGTTGTCGGAGATATTGTAGTTGATTTTGGCGTTGATGTCGTAAAAGTTCAACGTGTTGTCACTGTAATCGTCCATCAGTTTCAGGAACAGGTCGAGGTAACTACGGCGCGCGGCCACAAAAAACGAAGCCTTCTCGCGGGCGATGGGTCCCTCCACGTTCAGTTTCGCCGACAGCAGCCCCACACTTCCGTTGAATTTATAGTCGTGCATATCGCCCGCCTTGGTATGGATATCGAACACCGACGAGGCCGCGCCGCCGAACTGCGCGGGTATCTGTCCCTTATACAGGGCGGCGTTGGTGAGGGCGTCGTCGTTGAAAGTGGAGAAAATACCCATAAGGTGGCCTGCGTTGGATATGGTCGCGTCGTCGAGCAGGATAAGGTTCTGTACCGCCATCCCGCCCCTTACCTGAAAGCCGCTGGAGCCGTCGCCCTCCGATTTTACGCCCGGTAAAAGTTGCAGGGAGCGGATTATGTCGCGCTCACCCAGCAGTGCCGGAATCCTGGCCATCTCGGAAATCTCGATTGTCTCCACCCCGATCAGTACGTTGTCGAGCCTGTCCCGCGCCGACCGGGAGCTTACCACCACCTGATCGATGGCGTGGCTCTCCTCGCGCATCCCGACGGTCAGCTCTCCCCCCGAGAGTAAATCGATCGCTACTTCGACGGTTTCATATCCGATAAAGGAAAATATAAGGGTCCCGGTCCCCTCCGGTACATCTATGCTGAATTTTCCCTGCGCATCGGTACTCACCCCGTTGGCGGAGAACTCCTTGTTATAAACGGTAACCCCGGGAATGGGCCTGCCGCCCTGCTCGTCGGTGACCTGCCCGCGTATGGTATATTTCACCTGCGCCTGACAGGGAACGACCGCAAGGAGGAGCGACAGGAGCATAAAGATTTTTTTCATATTCATGTTCGATATCGGGCGGGAAACCGGGTTCGGCCAAATTAACAAATTTGTTAAATAACGGGTAAAAATATATATTATTATTTCGTCCTTACGGTTTCCGATGGAAATATGCCGGATGCATCCCGGTCCGCCCGGAATATTATTTACCGGTGCAAAGGTACGTTATTATTTAACAAGATTGTTAAATAAGCGTTGATTATGTCCATTAAATTATGGATGAAGTGAGACGGAAAAAAAGAAGAAGCCGTCCGGTTATTTGTCACAATAATAACCGGACAGCTTCGGATAGTGCCCAGGACGAGACTCGCAGAATGCTAAACTAGCCAATAC
>JAJBVT010000097.1 GCA_020859685.1 Rikenellaceae bacterium | reverse complement strand
CACCGGAAGCCGTGGCGGAGTGAGTGCCAGCGCGGTTCTACGGGTGGGCGATGCAGTTCGGTAGCCAGCAGGTCCGTGAGGTGGTACGGGTGCGCGGAAGGTGTGTAGTATAGGAAACGCAGGAACCGCGTAGGGTGCGGATACCGTGGTGGGGTGCTGGAAATGTAAAAAAAGGCACCGGATATGCGGGCGGTACCGAGAGTGCGGGAAGTGTGGCAGGGTGCGGCTGACACGGGAAGTGTGGCAGGGCACGGGAAGTCAGTAGGCGCGGGAACCCGCGGAGGGTCGTGGCTGGCGCGGATGGTGCGGCGGGGCGTGGACAGCATGGGTGGCGCGGTTTAGGCCGAAGCCGTGGCAGGACAGTCAACGACACGGGGGCGCGGTTGGAGGCCAACCGTGGGTGGTGCGAAGGCTCAGGAAGGAATTAAACCTGAGAACCCGATGCGTACTTCATGTATATAATTACCAATACTATTATTCGAAATTTCAGATATACCCTGAATGTTCTTCCGGCCGGCTGTACCAATAAGTCTGAAGTCCCCGCTGCTTCCAAACCTCCGGAAGGCGCGGCAGATTCGGGGGACTCGGCCGAAGAACCTTAAACATGCCAAAGAACTCGTCGCCGGGACTTATATCCGGAACCGAGACTATCCGGAACCGTCCCCCGGCACCGTCGCCAAGCGACAGGACCATCGCCTGCTTCCAAACCTTCGGGGGGGCGCGGCAGACGAAGTCAACGGTTGAAAACCGAAAGATACGACCCCGCTACCGGAAAATGTTTATACAGATTCAGACATGACGCGTAGGAAGGGCTGCATCAAGGATATCGAGGGACGATACCGTTGGCATAGGATGTGTTATTCCGGCGGAGGATGTTACGCCTACGGCGGTTAACTTATGTTCGGAATGACATTTATATAGATCCTGTGTTACGCCTGCAGCGTTTCCTCCTCGTCGCTCGGCCTCGTCCCGCCAGCTTACGGGCGCTCACTCCTTCGTCGGTTCGCTTCGCTTAGGATGACATTATAAAGAAAACGGTAATAGAGTTAAGACTTAGTCGGCTCGCTTTGCTCAGGATGAGGCAGTGCTTTAATGGCGGCGGAAGGTGCTACGCGTGCGCGGTCGCTTAGGATGACATATTATTATATATTTTGGAAAATTTTATATGCGGCCCGCCCCCCCCGCCTCCGGCTGGCCGATCGCCTGCCGCACGGCAGGCGAATATTATATTATATTACAGGTCGCCGTAAATATTGGATATAATTTTCCGATACCAGATCCTTCGCTTCGCTCAGGATGACATTATAAAGAAAACGGGAGTAGATGTTAAGCCTTCGTCGGTTCGCTATCGCTTAGGATGACATGATGATTGGAAAACCGGCGGATTCATTCTTTCATACGGAATGACATTTTATACCAGATCCTTCGCTTCGCTCAGGATGACATGGGGCTTGAGCCTGCGGCGTTTCCTCCTCGTCGCTCGGGATGATATGATGATTCATCGCTTCATCGCTTCGTCCGGAAGGACATTTTTACTATATTGTAGCAAACTTAAAGCAAAACGATATGCCGAAGAACTACATCGACCAGAACAAAGACCGGTTCCTCGAGGAGCTGTTCGAGCTGCTGAGGATACCGTCCGTCAGCGCTAAAAGCGAGCATAAGCCCGATATGGAAAGATGTGCCGCGTGGCTGGCCGAGGCCCTCTCAAGAGCGGGAGCCGACCGCGCGGAAGTGATGCCCACGGCCGGGAATCCGGTGGTATACGCCGAGAAAATCACGGACCCCGCCGGGCCGACCGTGCTCGTATACGGCCATTACGACGTGATGCCGCCCGAGCCGCTCGACGAGTGGCGCACCGAGCCGTTCGAGCCGGTGGTGAACAACGGCCGGATTTGGGGCCGGGGGGCGAACGACGACAAGGGTCAGCTCTACATGCACGCCAAGGCTTTCGAGACGATGGTCGCAACGGACAGCCTGCCGTGTAACGTGAAATTTATGCTCGAAGGCGAGGAGGAAATCGGTTCGGGCAGTCTCTACAAATGGTGTGAAGATAACAGGGAGATGCTCAAGGCCGATATCATACTGGTGTCGGACACGAGCCTGCTCGCGTGGGACGTGCCGTCGATAACCTGCGGCCTGAGGGGGCTGTGCTACATGCAGGTGGAGGTGTCGGGGCCGGACAAGGACCTCCATTCGGGCCTCTACGGCGGGGCGGTAGCCAATCCGGCCAACGTGCTGGCCAAAATGATAGCCTCGCTCACGGACTCCGACGGGCGGGTAACCATTCCCGGATTCTACGACCGGGTGCGCGAACTGACCCCGCAGGAGAGGGAGGAGTTCAACAAGGCCCCGTTCGACGTGGAGGAGTTCAAGAAGGGAATCGATATACCCGACGTGGCCGGGGAGGCGGGATACACTACGATGGAGCGCACCGGGGTAAGGCCGTCGCTCGATGTGAACGGAATATGGGGCGGATATCAGGGCGAGGGTTCCAAGACCATAATACCCGCCCGGGCGTCGGCAAAGATTTCGATGCGTCTCGTACCGGACCAGGACCACAAAGAGATAGCCCGGCTGTTCGGGGAGCACTTCGCCGCGCTGGCTCCGTCCTCGGTAAGGGTGACGGTGACCCCGATGCACGGCGGCCAGCCCTACGTCACGCCTACCGACCTGCCCGCTTATGCAGCGGCGGCACGCGCCATAGAGGAGACTTTCGGCCGCAAGCCCCTGCCCTACTACTCGGGGGGAAGCATACCGATAATCAGCGGGTTCGAGAGTATCCTCGGGCTGAAATCGATCCTGCTCGGTTTCGGGCTGGACCGTGATGCAATCCACTCCCCGAACGAGAGTTACGGGCTGGAAAACTTCTACCGGGGGATTGAGATGATTATCGCGTTTTTCAGGTATTACGCGGATAAGGGCCGGAAATGAAAAAACGGATTGCCGCGGCGCTGGTTACGGTGATGGCGGTAGGCTGTCATTCCGGATTTTACCGGGAAGAAGTTTTGGCGTACTACGCCAACGGTTTTATTACCGATAAAGAAAAGAGAGTGGTATATCGTTACCGTAACAGCTACGTGCTGGATTTGAATGGTGAGGTAATTTACAGATACCGCAACGGTTATGTACTGGACGGCGGGGGCGGGGTGGTATTCCGGTACCGTAACGGGTATGTTTTGAAATAGCTTTCGGCAGGCGGGTAAAGACCATTTTAAAAAGTTTAAGGTCCGGCGTATGCCGGACCTTAAACTTTTTACTTCCCCCCAGTCGCCGTATTCGTTAGGCGCGGCCGGTGGGGATTGGTTCAGCCGCAGGTATTTATCTACATGTTTACACTAAGATGAAAAGCAGGTCTGCTTTGCAGACCTGCGCACCGCCGGGGCGGGATGGCGGGCCGCTAAAAATAAGCAGTGTAACATTGTAAATAGTTACCTAATCATAATACTCGTAGGCCACGTGGTACTCGAAATAGTCCACGACGGGCTCCTCGCTGTAATGGGTAGTAAATTTGTAGACGGTATCGACATCGCAGTTAAGTACATAACCCTCGTCGTTGAAAGTATAGGTGTAGGTGTGGTCCGCAAATACATGGCCTGCAGTGGAGGTATATTCCACCGTGGAGCCCTTCACAAGGTTCCGGTTCCTTCCGTAATATCCGAGTGCCGCCAGCTTGATTTCGTCGGCGAAGTTCATAACGTCGTCCCGGTAGGTGAGGAAATTGAGGTCCAGATTGGAGTTCAATTTGACGTCCGTGAAATACTCGAAACCTATCTCCCTCGTGATTCCGGCACCGAACGCCACCGTGGCGCGCGTAAGATTTCCGCCGGACCAGACGTAGCTTATCTCGTTGAACTTCACTCCGTCGTAAGGGCTGGTCAGACTCGATATGTTTAAACCGTCGTATGCGGCGGTCCAGTCGAAATAGATTTCGTATCCCGGGTCGAGCTCGCTGCCGCTTACTATGCGGCCGTTGTCGAGCATAATCTCCGTGTCGCCCGTTACCCGGCCGTCGGTGGAATAACAGGTGCCCGTGATTTTGTCCTTACCGAAAGTGAGCTCCCAGCGGTTTTCCTCACCGTAGGTGGGATCGAAAACGGTAATCGCCGTCAGGTTGCCCTCCGCATCGTAGGTATACTCGCGGGTGAACAGGTCGGTGGTGACCTTCTTCAGCAGTCGGCCGGTGAAGGGGACGCGGTTGTCTTCGGTGTGGGCCTTCTGAGTGACGCTGATACGGATGGGCTCACCGCCGCTGGTGACGGCGATTGACGCCGTGCGGTCCTCCGCCGTGGTGTTCAGCTCGAGGGTGAAGCCGATGGTGACATCCCCTGCCCCGCCGGAGGTGCGGTCCAGCGTTAGCCAGTCGGCGGCCGCGCGTGTCGGGGGTTGGGTGTCTGCCGGGGATTGGGCACGGGTGGCGGCTTCTACCGCCGCGGTCCATGAGTCGGAGGCCGTAAAGGAGACCGTGCCCGAAGTCTGGTCGGCGTAAAGCGCCTGCTCTTTCTGGCCGGGCTCTATAACGATACCCGAGTCGCCGTTGGTGTCGCCGCCGCCGTTTCCGTCGTCGTCGCTGTCCGAGCAGCCCGCGAACAGCAGGCATGCCGTCGCGGACATGAATAGCAATTTTTTCATTTCGTATTATTTTGAGGTTAAAAAATTGGGTTCCTGATAATTGATTGCGAGACGGTTACAGACCGGCGAACAGCTCTTCCACGGCGGCGGTAACGCTCTGCATGTCCGCGTCGAGCGGGAACACCGCCGAGGGTTTCAGCATCCATACGTCACGGCCGGTGCGGGCCTTATGGTCCGCCTTGAACCGCTTCTCTCCCCCGCCCGTGATGTTGAGCATCACCGTGGCGTCCGGCTCGATGCCGCCCGCCTTCGCACGGCGGACCAGCGAGGCTGTCGCCACCGCCGCGGCCGGGTGGATATCGACCCCTTCGAGCCGCTCGAACAGTTCGGCGGCTTCGCAAAGCTCGGCGTTGGTAACCGCGTCGATATCGCCACCGGTGTCGGTCAGCGCATCGTACAGGCCGCCGGTGACGCCGTAGGGCGGTTTGCGGTTGGAGAGCACTTTGGCGATTATCTCCTCAGCGTCGCGGCGGGCCCGGTCGCCGTCATAGGGCAGAAGGTCCCGCGAGCCTGCCCTCCACGCCTCGTACATCGGCAAGAAGGGTGTGTTCTGCGATACGATTAACTTCATCTTATTCTGCCCGAACCGGCCGTCGGCAATAAACCGCATGTTGGCCTCCCACGCCGCGATGGCGCCCGTACCGCTCCCGATGGCCTGAAAATAGTAGTCCGGAATCATTCCGATATGGGTTACGGCCGACAGCACGGTGGTCCCCATTCCGTCGCGGCGGGCGACGTTCTTGCAACCGCCCTCGGCGAAAAACATAGGCGAACCGAGCGCAAGGTTGCCGAGGTGGATGGCGTCGAAATAGTCGCCGCCTTTACGCGGGGAAATGAGCTTGACGCAGTCGCCGAGCGGCTCCTCGAACCAGAGCGCGTCGATATTGTCCTCAGGCACGCTGAGCAGCAGCGGAATACCGTTGCGCGAGCAGACCTTGGCGAAAGCCCGCGCGGTGTTGCCCGCCGAGGCCACCACCAGCACCTTCCGCTCCCCTTCCGGGATGCGGCCGCAGACGCTGTACGCCTCGGTCTCCTTGAAAGAGCAGGTGGTCATGGCCGCGCCCTTTTCCGGCCAGTAACCGCTGAAGGTGACGTAGAGGTTTTTCAGGCCGAGATGGGCGCCGAGCTCCGTGCTGTGGTAGGTAACCGGCGGGGCCGACCCTTCGAGCATGCGGCTGACGGGCAGCCAGTCGGCGAACCGGAACAGGCCCGTGTCGGTGTCGCCCACCGTGAGCTGCTCCTTTTCGTAGACGGCCCTCACCAGCGAGGGTTCGGCACAGGTGTTATCGTCCAGAGTCCAGCCCTGGTCGTCGAATATTTTTCCGGTTGCCACCGCCATCAGACGGTATGAGGTTGGTTTGAAATTCTGCATCGCTGTATTCGGTTCCGGGGTCGTCCTTCGGACGGGGCCCGTGTGGGTTAAGTAGTTTATCGTTAATGGATGTTACACTCGGGTGAAAAAGGTAAGTC
>JAJBVT010000006.1:19980-31168 GCA_020859685.1 Rikenellaceae bacterium | reverse complement strand
GAATTTCTCCGATTTTCGGCTGTCAACGTATATTTCAATCAATTACGTTTCCGGTATGCAATATTAAGTCGGTATTAATTTAACCTTTCGTAAACGCGAAGCTCACCGCCGCGAAAAACCTCTATAATAAAGCTACGAAAAAAAATGGTTTTCCAAACACCGTAGCTTAAAAAACTTCGGGCGACCGCCCGGGAAAACCTAACCGCCGTATTTTCCTTTCCACCATTTTTCCATCCGTTCGGAGATGGTCCGTTCCTGCGGATTGTCGCCGGGCGCGTAGAAACGGGTGCCCTCCAGGCCGTCCGGCAGGAACTCCTGCTCGGTGAAGTTACCCTCGAAGCTGTGGGCGTACCGGTAATCCTTTCCGTAATTGAGGTTCTTCATCAGGGTTGTGGGGGCGTTGCGGATATGCAGGGGGACCGGGCGGTTGTTCGTATCCTTTCGCACATGGGCCAGTGCGGCGTCGATGGCCATATAGGCCGAATTGCTCTTGGGGCTGGTGGCCAGATAGATGGTCGCCTCGGACAAAGGTATTCGGGCCTCGGGCATTCCTATTTTGTGGACCGTATCGAAACAGGCGTTGGCAAGCAGCAGTGCGTTCGGATTGGCGAGTCCGATATCTTCCGCGGCGAGGATTACCAGGCGGCGGGCGATAAACTTCGGGTCTTCGCCGCCCTCGAGCATCCGGGCAAGGTAGTATACCGCGGCGTTCGGGTCGCTTCCGCGGACGCTCTTGATAAAGGCCGAGATGACGTCGTAGTGCATCTCGCCGTTCTTGTCGTACATGGCGATGTTTTGCTGGAGGCTCTCTGTTACGGTCTTGTCGTCTATCGTAAACGGACCTTCGAAGGCACCAGCCATTATATCGAGTATATTGAGCAGTTTGCGGGCGTCTCCGCCCGAAAAGCGGAACAGGGCGTTTGTCTCCTCGACACGGATTCCCCGGGCTTTGAGTTCGGTGTCGGTGGTAAGGGCGCGGTCGAGCAGGATTTGCAGCTCCTTCTCGTCCATCGCCTTCAGCACATAGACCTGGCAGCGGGACAGCAGCGGTGAGATAACTTCGAACGACGGATTCTCGGTCGTGGCGCCGATAAGAGTTATCACCCCCTGTTCCACCGCGCCGAGCAGGGAATCCTGCTGCGACTTGTTGAAACGGTGTATCTCGTCGATAAACAGGAACGGCGGGGCGGTGTTGAAAAACCGCTGTTTCTTTGCCTTGTCTATCACTTCCCGCACATCCTTCACTCCGGAGTTGATGGCCGACAGGGTGTGGAAAGGGCGTTCCAACGAGTTGGCTATTATGCTGGCAAGAGTGGTTTTACCCACTCCGGGAGGGCCCCACAGGATAAACGAGGGGACGTTGTTTGACTCGATAAAACGCCTGAACACTCCATCAGTTCCCACAAGGTGTCCCTGTCCGATATATTCTTCGAGTGTTCTGGGGCGGAGCCTCTCTGCCAAGGGTATATGGTTATTCTGCATGGTATCGTTTTTTTTGTTCGTAAAGATAAAGATTAGGATAGAAGAAAAATTTCTACAACTTCAGACTTTTTTATTTGTGCGTAGTGAAAGCGGTCCCGGTCAGTCTCGGGACGGGAATTACGGTATCAGAGGAAGTACGATTTCGGTTTGTTAAATGTAAGTTTTGGACTAACCGGGGGCCTTCCCGTCGGTGTGGAAAAAGAATATCCCGGCCCCCGCTTAATCGGGAGGCCGGGGTATTCCGGTCGATAACGATGGTTTGAAACTTTTGGCAAAGCGAAATATGGGGATGGATTAAAAAGTAACTGTTTAACTAATCGTTTTCAGCGGCGTGCCACTCGCCGTGTGCGGTGGCGGGCCTGCTTTGAAAACAGATTCTTCACTACGTTCAGAATGACAATTAATCCTGCTTTACTCCGTTCGGAACTACACTTTATAATATGTCATCCTGAGGAAGCCATGGGCGACGAAGGCTCTACCATTCCAGCGGTAGATTCCGCCTTTACAGGCACTAACTCATTGTCGGTTCCTTAGCTCGGAAGATATTTTCCTCAGGGCGGCGTCCGGCCCGGATTAGCAGCTCTTTTTCAGCATCGGCACCTGCCGGACGACCTCCACCCGCTGGCCGCGGCTCTCCACCCTTATGGTGTCGCCCGCCCCGAGACGGCCGCTCACGATAAGCTGGGCGATGGGTTCCTCCACCAGATCGAGGATGGTCCGCTTGAGCGACCGCACTCCGTAGCGCGACTCGTAGCCGAGGGTGGCAAGGGTCTTGCGTGCCTTCGGGGTGACGTTCAGGCGGTATCCGAGCGCTTCGGCCCGGGCGGTGAGACCCGTGAGCTCGAGCGCGACTATTTTCTGGATATCGTCGCCCGTGAGGGTGTTGAATATCACTATGTCGTCGATGCGGTTTATAAATTCCGGCGCAAAGGTGCGTTCCAGCGCAGTGCGGTACTGCGCCTCCTTACCGAGTATCTCTATCCGTTCCTTCACCGGGGTCTTGTACCCCACGGCCTTGGGTTTCTGGGCCGCCGCACGCGAACCGACGTTCGAGGTCATTATTATCACCGTGTTGCGGAAGTCGACTTTGCGGCCGAGCCCGTCCGTGAGCTGCCCCTCGTCGAATATCTGGAGCATTATGTTGAATACGTCCGGGTGGGCCTTCTCTATCTCGTCGAACAGGATTACCGCGTAGGGCTGTCTGCGCACCGCTTCGGTAAGCTGTCCGCCTTCGTTGTAGCCCACGTATCCCGGAGGCGACCCTATCATGCGGCTCACGTTGTGCTTCTCGGAGTATTCGCTCATATCCACACGGATAAGCGAATCCTCTTTGTCGAACATCCACTTGGACAGCTCTTTGGCCAGATGGGTCTTACCCACGCCGGTAGGCCCTACGAACATAAACACGCCGATGGGCTTGTTGGGGTCCTTGAGGCCGGTGCGGCTACGCTGTATAGAACGGGTTACCTTTCCCACGGCCGACTCCTGCCCTATGACACGGGCGCGGAGGTGGTCCTCCATACGGCCGAGCTTCTTCTTTTCGCCCTGCGATACCTTCTCCACCGGTATGCCGGTCATGGAGGTGATAACCTCCTCGATGTGCGCGGGCCCGAGTTCGATGGGGTGCATACTGAGGGTACGCTGCCAGTCGCTCCGGTACTCGTTAATCTTCTCGCGCAGGGTCATGGCGTGCAGCCTGTCGGAGGAGTTCTCCCCGGCCCCGTTATTCTGGTTTTCGACCATCCGGGCTTCCAGCTCCCAGAGGGCGGCCTCGAGGCTTTTTACGGCCTCCGGCTCGGTGTGGCCGAAGATACGGGCCTTGGAACCCGCCTCGTCCAGCACGTCGATGGCCTTGTCGGGGAACTGCCGGTCGGTAACGTACCGTTCGGTAAGGTCCACACAGGCCCTCAGCGCCTCGTCCGAGTAGCGCACCGAGTGGTGCTTTTCGTACTGGCCCTTGATGTTGCGCAGTATCTCGAGAGTCTGCTCGCGGGTGGTCGGTTCCACGATTATCTTCTGGAAACGGCGTTCCAGCGCGCTGTCGCTCTCGATATGTTCGCGGTACTCGTCGAGGGTGGTCGCCCCGATACATTGAAGTTCGCCGCGTGCCAGCGAGGGTTTGAGGATATTGGCCGTGTCGAGGCTTCCCTGCGTACTGCCCGCGCCCGCAATGGTGTGTATCTCGTCTATAAAGAGTATGATATCCTTATTCTTCTGAAGCTCGTTGATAAGCGCTTTGATTCGCTGTTCGAACTCGCCGCGGTACTTGGTACCGGCCACGAGCGACGCTATATCGAGCGAAAAGACCTCCTTACCGGCCAGCGACTGCGGCACCTTGCCCGAAGCCATACGAAGGGCCAGTCCCTCCACGATGGCGCTCTTGCCGACCCCGGCCTCGCCCACCAGTATGGGGTTGTTCTTCTTGCGCCGGCCGAGTATCTGGATAAGCCGTTCTATCTCCTTTTCGCGGCCTATCACCGGGTCTATGTCGCCCTTTGCCGCTGCGACCGAGAGGTTGGTGCCGAACTGGTCGAGCATCGCCCGGGCACGGCTCTTGGCGGTACGGCCGGAGGCGGTTTTGCTCTGCCGCACGGGGGCCTCCTGCTCGTCGTCGCCCTCTTCGGGACGCACGCTCTCGAGCTGTATCTTGAGCACCTGCGGCTTGCCGAGCTGTTCGAGCAGGCGCATGTCGAGGTAGTAGTCCTCGTCGGCGGGCATATTAATAAGGTATTCGGTTACCTTGTCGGAGGTGACACCCGCCGCTTCGAGCTGGCGGGAAGAGATAAGTCCGGGCGTATCGATTATCCATTGCAGGAAGTGTCCGCTGTTGGCCACTGCGGTCCGGACGCTTGCCGCGCCCTGCCTGCGGGCGGGCACCATGGCCCCGGCCAGACAGTATCCGGTGATACCGGCGACGGCATTGGCCATGCACTGCTGTGCGGAGGGCAGCGGTACAGCGGACGGCGGAGTCCCGGAGGTAGGAATTGCAGCCTGCGCGCAGTCCTTCTCGATGCGCGAGGTAAGCTGGTGTATCTCCCAGTCTTTTAGTAGCTTGCGGAGAATGTGCCCGGCATGCGACATCCCTTCCTTCACCATCGAGAGGAAGGCCAGATCCATCATTACCAGGGTGTTCCCCGTGCGCTGTGCTTCGAGCATTCCTGCATCGAGATGCCTGCGAAGCGTCTTCGTTAATCTTACTTGCATATTTTTCCGTGATTTTATTCGATTGAAGTCGTAATACTAACGGAAAAAGACGCCCCGATATTACATAATCCGGCCCGAATGTTGTATAAATCCGCCCCTTCCCGGACTGCCCGGAACGCTTCCGGAGCGCGTTTTGTGGCTGTTATGCGGGATAGGCCGGGCCGGTGCGGTCACGCCGTTTCGTCCGGAGCGGGCGTATAACATTTTGTTAAAGCGGGCGGGGTGGGAGTCGGATTACAATTTGCTTATCTTTGCAGGGATAAATAATTGGATAAACGAAGGGGCGGAGGGTCCGCCCGGAGCAACGGGAGTATGAAGTGTAATCTTGAACATATAGCCTCCGTATGCGGGGCAAGGGTAACCGGCGACCCGGAGGGCCGCACGGTAACCGGAGTGGTGACCGACAGCAGGCATTCGTTCGCGGGTTCCGGGTCGCTTTTCGTGGCTATTTCCGGCCGCAACCACGACGGTCATGCCTATATCAACGAACTGTACAGGAAGGGCGTAAGGGCCTTCGTAATAGAGAAGGACGTGGCCGTGAAGGGCTATCCCGAGGCGGTGTTCCTGCGGGTGGAGAGTTCGGTGGCCGCATTGCAGGCCCTGGCGGCCGACCACCGCTCGCGGTTCGGCGGCCTGCTTGCCGCCGTGACCGGAAGCAACGGCAAGACGGTGGTCAAGGAGTGGATCGCCGCTCTGGCGCCCGGTGGGGTGAAGCTATTCCGCAGCCCCAAAAGCTACAACTCGCAGATAGGGGTGCCCCTTTCGGTGCTTATGATGGACGGCGACGAGGACGTAGCCGTTATAGAGGCCGGGATATCGCATCCGGGCGAGATGGAGAGGCTCGAAGCCATCCTCAAACCCGACGTGGGTATTATTACGAATATCGGGGACGCGCATCAGGAGAATTTCCGTTCGCTGGAGGAGAAGGCCCGCGAAAAGTTATCTTTGTTCCGCGGGGCGCGGACGGTGATATACAGCGGCACGGACAGGCTGGTCGCAGGTATACTGGAGTCTGAACCGCACGGCCGCCGGTTGGTGGACGCAGCGGCTCTTGAGGCGGACGTGGCGTTCCTGCCGGACCGGGCTTCGCGCGAGGACGCCCTGCTGGCGGCGGCCTTCTGCCGTGAAGCCGGTTTCCCGGAAGGGGAGACCCGGGGTAAACTGCACGAACTGGGTCCTGTGGCGATGCGCCTCGAAGCCAAAGAGGGTATCTACGGCTCGGTGATTATCGATGATACCTACAATTCCGATATAAATTCCCTCACCATCGCCCTCGACCATCACAATCTGGTGTCGGGCGGCCGGGAGCAGGTGCTCGTTCTTTCCGACATACTGCAAAGCGGGTACGGTGAGGCCGAACTGTACGGCCGTGTGGCCGCTCTGGTGGACGGGTCGAACATTGCCAAACTATTCGCCGTGGGGCGGGGTATTTCGCGCCACAGCGGCCTGTTTACAACCCCGACGGAGGTTTTCGACAGCGCCGCGGATTTTCTCGACCGGTTCGATTACAACGATATCGCAGGCAGGGCGGTGCTGATAAAGGGTAACCGCGGCTCCCGGTTCGAACGGATTAGCCATAGCCTCGAACAGAAGAGCCATACGACCACCCTCGAAATCGATATGGATGCGCTGGTCCACAACCTGAACGTCCACCGGGCGATGCTCCCCGCGGGGACGCGCGTCATGGCGATGGTCAAGGCTTCCGGGTACGGCCACGGCAATTACGAGCTGGCATCGTTACTCAGCCACCACAAGGTAGACTACCTTGCCGTGGCCTTTGCCGACGAGGGGGCCGAACTGCGCCGCCGCGGAATAGATATGCCCATAGTGGTGCTGAACGCCGACGAGGGCAGTTACGACCTGATGGCCGCCCACAGGCTGGAACCTGAGATTTACAGTTTCCGGTCGCTGGAACTGTTCGCCCGCCTGATGCGCCGCCACGGCGAGAGGGATTACCCGGTGCATATCAAGCTGGATACCGGGATGCGGCGTCTCGGTTTCTGTGAGGACGAGGTCGGCGAACTCGGCCAGCATCTGGCCGCGCTACGCGGCACGGTGCGCGTGGCATCGGTATTTTCGCACCTCGCCGCGGCGGACGTACCGGCGCAGGATGCGTTTACACGGCGGCAGATAGAACTGTTCGGCGTAATGTCGGAAACTCTGGCCCGCGCTGTGGGTTACGAGCCTCTGCGGCATATCTCCAACAGCGCCGCAACGGAACGGTTCCCGGAGGCGGCCCTGGATATGGTCCGGCTGGGTATCGGGCTGTACGGCGTGGGGGCGCGCGAGGGTCTCGGGCTTCGGAACGTCTCCACGCTCAGGACCCGTATCGTGCAGGTCAAAACCCTGCGCGGCGAGGATACGGTGGGCTACGGCCGCGCCGGGCAGGCTGTGGACGGTATGCGGACGGCGACCCTTCCCATCGGCTATGCCGACGGGCTGAACCGCCGCCTCGGCGAAGGCAACTGGTCGGTAATGGTGGGCGGCAAGCCGTGCCCGACCGTGGGCCGCATCTGTATGGACACCTGCATGATAGACGTAACGGGTGTGGACGCCGCGGAAGGCGACGAGGCGGTGGTTTTCGGCAGCGGCCCGGGGAACTCAGTGGGCGATATGGCCTCCGCGCTCTCCACCATACCCTACGAGATAATGACCGGGATATCGTCCCGCGTAAAACGCATATTTACAAAGGAATAGATGGAGAAGGGGATACTTTATATGGTTCCCAGCCCGATAGCAGAGGGCGCGGCAGGGGATGCGCTGACCGATAGAGTGCGGGAGGTGCTCGGTAGGCTCGACTACTTCGTCGCCGAGGACGTGCGCACCGTGCGGCGCTTCATTTCCAAAGCCGGTACGGGCCGGGATATCGGGTCGCTCCGTTTCACCGAACTAAACGAACACACCCGCCCGGAAGAGCTGGAGACCCTTATCGTACCATTATTGGAGGGCCACGACGTGGGTATGGTGTCGGAAGCCGGATTGCCGGGGGTGGCCGACCCGGGTGCGGACCTCGCGCTCCTCTGCCACCGGCACGGAATACGGGTGGTGCCGCTCAGCGGGCCGTCGTCGGTGGTGCTGGCTATTGCGGCCTCGGGGCTTAACGGTCAGTCGTTCGCTTTCAACGGTTACCTGCCCGTGAAACCGCCCGAGAGGGCCAAGGCAATCCGTCGCCTCGAACAACGGGCCGCCGCGGAGCGCCAGAGCCAGATATTTATCGAAACGCCTTACCGTAACGTGAAGGTATTGGAAGACCTGCTTGCTGCCTGCCGTCCCGGGACCCTGCTTACCGTGGCCGCCGATATCTCCGGTCCCGCGGAATATATCCGCACTATGACGGTAGCGCAGTGGCGCGCGGTTCCCGTTCCACCTATCCATAAAGTGCCCGCGGTATTTATAATACTTTGACGGCACGGTTAGAAGTAACCGATAATACCGGACTAAATGCAGGAAGTGAGTCCCCGGCTGATTGAACTTATCGAAGGCTTTACAGGAAAATTGCCGTATCCCAGTCCCGACAGACTCTCTCTGTACCACGACCTCGGCATCTACGGGGACGATGCAGGAGAGCTGTTGGAGAAGTATTCCGAAAATTTCGGGGTCTCGCTCGAAGGATTTCGGTTCGGACGTTATTTCCCTCACAAGGGGGACTGGCTGCCCGCGGCCCTATGGAGATTTATAACATTCAGGAAACCGAGGCAATACGAACGGCTTACCGTCGGCGATTTGCAAAAGGGAATAGACGAAGGAAAATTATAAGGGCCGCGGCAGGCCCGGTAAAACAGCACACCCGGGGCAGTAGGGATAGTCCCGGGTGTGCTGTATTGGTACGGAAAGTTATTTCCCGGCCTCCGGTTTATGTGCGGCCCGGTCGAAGAACGGGTTTTTGCTCGTGCAACTGAGCACTATACCATAAGCAATGGTACATCCGGGAAGCCAACCCAGGTTGAGCGCGGCGCGGCCAGCGGAGAAAAGTATCCGGTTGTCTATGCGGTTGTCCGCGGCAACGGATACGGCCGAACCGATTGCGATGCCGAGGTCGCCCGGGTTCAGGGCGCACGGTACGGTCGGGCATTCGAGTTTTGCGGCGCAGGTGGAAAAACCGCAGTAGCCGCAGTTTAGCCCCATCACCCCGATTCCCGTGCCCAGCAACACCACGCACTCCGACTGCTCCACATTCCCGGCATCCCTCAGGAAGAATTTCATCCCGCTGCGCTCGCCGTAGGCGCGCATTTCGTACGCCAGAGCCGCAAGGTCTTCGTCCGTTACGGTCTTGATATCCATAAAATCCAGCCCTTTACCCTTCGGGGCGGTCCGGGCGGCGGCCATCATCGCCCGGGCCACGGCGAGCACCTGCCCGCTACGGGTTTCCTGTTCGTCGAGTATCATCGTCCAATTTTTTTGTTACGCCTCCGGCCGGTTTACCGGGCCGTTTCGTTACTTTATCTGGTTACCTCTTTTATCCATCCGGCAATATCGTCGAGTACCTGCGGGGAAATGGTCTGTTCGATACGGCTGTATTCCGATATGTCGCCCGTTTCGCACTCCTGAAACAGATGGTTCAGTCCGTCATAAATCCGTGTGGTGTATGCAGTGTGTCCCGCCCGGTCGAGCGTTGCCGCAAGGTGCGACAGGTTCGCCTCGGCGTGGACCTGCTGGTCCGACCGTCCGTTTAGGGCAAAAACCGGGCAGTTTATACGGGCGATGTCGGCCGTAGGGTCGTAGCGGATAAAATAGTCCATCCACGGATCCTCCGTACCGAGAATGTTCATCAGATTTTGCCGCACACCTTCCGGCAGCCGGTCGAAACCGGTAATCAATGCGCTTACCTCTTCTTCGGTGCTCACTCCGGTCAATTCACCGGATATTATACGGGAGTATAACCCGCTGAGGACCGTGCAGTAGCTCTCCACCAAATCTGCCGGTTCGCCGTACGATGTCAGTATATCGCGGTTCTGTAACACCAGGGTGGAATCTCCCCGGAGCATACTTCCGGCCAGGGAGACGATAAAACCTAACTCCGGCTCCCGGGCAGCCGCCATTACGGCTATGGTTCCACCTTCACTGTGTCCCAGTATACCTATCTTGTCAGGGGCTATTTCGTCCCTCGTTTTCAGATAACCGAAAGCGGCCAGCGCATCCTTCATAAAATCTTCGCTCGTGGCCCCGCGGAACAGGCCGGTGGATTGGGCCGTACCCCGGTCGTCGTACCGCAGTACGGCGATACCGTTGCGGGTGAGGTGGTCCGCAATGACGAGGAACGGTCTGTGGCCCATCAGCTCATCGTTACGGTCCTGCGGACCGCTGCCGGTGACCAATATCACGGCCGGGAAAAGACCCTTCTCCTGCGGCATGGTGAAGGTCCCGGCAAGTATTACCCCGGCCTCGTCGTTCCGGAATCTGACCTCATCGGACCGGTAAGGGTAGGGCGGTACGGGGTCCTGCGGCCGTGCCGGTGCGGTGTACGCCTCGCCTCTGGTGAAGTTCAGCGGTAGAGTCGCTCCGGATTGCGTCATAGAGCCTTTGACGGCGGTGCCGTCGTAACTCCCCGTGTATATGAATCCTATCCGCGGAATGGCGAGAGATATTTCCTTTCCGTCGAACGTTACGGTTTCTACCGGTATCCCCGTGGCCCCCTGGTCCGGGCTGTCCATAGTGGCGGTGTAGCCGTCGCCTTCCGTGGCGATATTTATGATAATAGTAAGGCCGCTGCCGCCTAAACTCAAATGCCCGTGCCACGAGCCGGTTATATCCTGCGCCCCGAGCAGTATGGGGATAATAAGCGCCGGGAGTAAGAATAGAGTCTTTTTCATAACCATTTTTAATGGATAAAATTAAAAATAAATCGGTATACCGCAAATGTATAATATAAATTATGGTAACTATATACCATTTTACACTACTTGTTTATATGCGGCCCGCCAACCCGCCCCCGGCGGGCCGCACGTCTGCAAAGCAGACGTACTTTTTTCTTAGTGTGGACTTGTATATTATAGACTTTGGAAGATACACGTCGACCAATCCCGTACGGCCTGTTTTCTGCGATTTTTAATATCACCCTTGTCTTCAGATGTGGAGTCGTAATCAGGTTTTGGAGCGGGCGTAAACTTTTCCGATTGGCTTTATAAAGGATACTATTATATCCGGCCTCATTGGGCGGGTAAGCAGTATCCTCGATTGCGGACTGCGTATTGTATTCCTTTTATGGTGGGCACAAAAATACCGCGTGAAAGAAAGATTAGGCAACGGTCTGGAAGCCAACCGTACCCACCCGCGATAATCACGGTGGCCGGGCCGGGGGAAAAAGCCATCTGCGAATCGCCCGGTCCCTCATAAAAGAATTTCCGGGGCCTTTAAGGATAAGTCCCGGAAAGAACCCTTACTAATTATTTCTCAGGTATTCGTCTATCGCGGTGGCGGCCTGACGGCCCGCCCCCACCCGCGAGAATTACGGTGGCCGCGCCGGTCACCACGTCGCCTTCGGCAACACCTCCCGGCCATTGAT
>JAJBVT010000006.1:0-19880 GCA_020859685.1 Rikenellaceae bacterium | reverse complement strand
CGGGGCAATTGAGGATAAGCCCCGGCAAGAACCCTTACTAATTGTTTCTCAGGTATTCGTCTATCGCGGCGGCGGCCTGACGGCCCGCACCCACCCGCGAGAATCACGGTGGCCGCGCCGGTCACCACGTCGCCTTCGGCAACACCTCCCGGCCATTGATAAAAGGACTACGGGGCAATTGAGGATAAGCCCCGGCAAGAACCCTTACTAATTGTTTCTCAGGTACTCGTCTATTGCGGCGGCGGCCTGACGGCCCGCACCCATCGCGAGAATCACGGTGGCCGCGCCGGTCACCACGTCGCCCCCGGCGAATACGCCCGGCCGGGTGGTGGTTCCGTGGTCGTCTGCTACGACGCACCCCCACCGGTTGGTCTCAAGGCCCGGGGTGGTAGCGGCTATCAGCGGGTTAGGGGAGGTGCCGAGCGCCATAATAACCACGTCGCACTCGATATCGAACTCCGAACCGGCCACCGGTACCGGCGAACGCCTGCCCGAAGAGTCAGGCTCGCCCAGTTCCATCCGGATACAGCGGATGGCGCGCACCCAGCCCCGCTCGTCCGGCAGAATCTCTACCGGGTTGGTAAGCATGTAAAAATCTATTCCTTCCTCCTTGGCATGGTGTACCTCTTCCACCCGTGCGGGAAGTTCCTTCTCGGAACGCCTGTAAACTATCTTCGAGTCGGCGCCGAGACGTTTGGCGGTCCTTACGGCATCCATCGCGACATTGCCCCCGCCGATTACCACCACGCGCGAGCCCACGTAAATAGGGGTGTCGTACTCCTGGTCGTAGGCCTTCATCAGGTTGCTGCGGGTGAGGAACTCGTTGGCCGAGACCACACCGTTCAGGTTCTCGCCCGGGATACCCATAAACCGGGGCAGACCCGCACCGGACCCTATAAATACGGCTTCGTAACCTTCGTCCTCCATCAGCGAGTCGATGGTGACGGTGCGTCCCACAATAGTGTCGGTCTCTATCTCGACGCCGAGACGCTTCACGTTTTCCACCTCTTTTGCCACCACACCGTCCTTGGGCAGGCGGAACTCCGGGATACCGTATTCCAATACGCCCCCGACACGGTGCAGCGCTTCGAATATCTTTACCGTATAGCCCATCTTGGCAAGGTCCGTGGCGCAGGCAAGCCCTGCCGGGCCGCTGCCCACCACAGCCACCTTCCGGCCGTTCGGCTCGGCTACCGCCGATTCCACCCCGCCGTTCGCGAGCGCCCAATCCCCGACGAACCGCTCCAGCTTACCGATCGCCACCGGCTCGCCCTTGATTCCGAGAATACACGCACCTTCACATTGCGTCTCCTGCGGGCAGACGCGCCCGCATACCGACGGAAGCGAACTGTCGCGCGATATAATTTCGGCCGCACGGCGAAAGTCCCCGCCCTGTACCTGCATTATGAAATCGGGTATTTTAATCGATACCGGGCACATCTCCACACACCTCGGCTTTTTGCAGTTAAGGCACCGGGAGGCTTCCAACTGCGCCTCCTGAACATTGTAACCGTAACAAACCTCTTCGAAATTCGAGGCCCGGACCACCGGGTCCTGCTCCCTGACGGGAACCCTCGGGATTTTATTTGCCATATCTTTTTAGTCTCTTCTCTTTTTTCGTAGGGTCCGGCAAATATGCCGTTAATTTTTGGCCCGGCTGTTTCCGGGTTCCGCCTTCGTAAACGTCCGCCGACCGTAGTGACCGAGATTTATTATAACTTTACCGGAATCTTTCGGATGCCGAATCGGCTTTCCGCACCCGGGTATTATCCCCATATTCGAACGGCCTCGGGCACCGATTTATTTTAACCGGTGACGGTCCGGAGTCTATTTATCCAGACCTATATTGCATTTATGCCCGGCCGCCCGTTCTTCGGCTATGCGGCGGGCGCGCTCTTCGAGACTGCGGTACATACCCTGACGGCGCATAGCCTCGTCGAAATCCACCAGATGGCCGTCGAACTCCGGGCCGTCCACACATGTGAACAGCGTCTTGCCGCCCACCGTAACACGGCACGCGCCGCACATACCCGTACCGTCTACCATCAGGGTGTTGAGGCTCACTATGGTTCTGATGCCGTACTCTTTGGTCGTCAGGCAGACGAATTTCATCATTATCATCGGACCGATGGCGATAACCTCGTCGTACCGCCTGCCCTCATTGTCGATAAGGTCTTTGATTTTATCGGTTACCAGCCCGTGGAATCCGAGACTGCCGTCATCGGTAGTTAGGTAGAGGTTACCGCAGACCGAGCGCATCTCGTCGGTCAGTATGTGCATGGCGGCATTTTTGGCGCCTATTATCACGTCCGCGTTCACACCGCGCTCATGCAGCCACTTGACCTGTGGGTAGACCGGAGCCGTGCCGACACCGCCTGCCACAAAAAGTATACGCTTGGCCCGCAATTCGTCGAGGTCTTCGTGTACGAAGTCCGACGGCCTTCCGAGCGGACCGGCGAAGTCCTCCAGCGTACCGCCGTGGGCTATGCGGCATATTTTCTTGGTACTGACTCCGATAGCCTGAATTACGATGGATACCGTGCCGTTCTGTACGTCGTAATCCGATATGGTGAGCGGGATTCGCTCGCCCTTCTCGTCGGCCCTTACGATGACGAACTGCCCCGGCTTTGCCGACCGCGCCACCCTCGGCGCCTCGACCGTAAGTTGAAAAATATCCTGAGCGAGTTCTCTTCTTTCTACTATTCTGAACATTCCTTGTCTGTTTACGATTTCGTGTTTAATCCTTTCCGTGCGGCTTCCGGGGGGAGTCCGGTAGAACTGCGGCGGAACTGGGAGATTTCTGTGGACTTCAGTCGGAACTACCTGTGGTCTTCCGGCGGCGCTTCTGGCCGTTTATGTCCGGTCCCGTATGTCTCGGGCGGGTTTCAGTCCCGCTTCTTTACGTATTACATACGGCTCCAGGGGGTCAACAGGTTTCTACCGCTTAATTTTACCGTAAAGAGCGACCCGAACACTCGGACTTCCGGCCGTATCCCCTGCGGAACTCCTGCCCATGTAAACCCTGCCGCATCTTGTATCGAGGCCACCAACCTTGTTTCTCAGGCACCCACAGTATCTTAGTTCGCAGGCTCTCCCCCTTTTTACTGCCCGGGCACCGATGCCGCAAGCCTGATTTCGCGCATCGGGCGGCCGGGGTCGTTGGTCAGAATCGAAACGACTTTGGTAAACGTGCCGCCCCTTGCCGCCGAGGTATCGAGTGTGGCCCGCACCGTAACCGAACTGCCCGGTGCAATCACCGTCCCTTCCCGCAGGTCGGTCGAAATACCCTCCTGCGGCTCCAGTTTGCGGATAACGAGGTCCGCCGTACCTGTATTGCTAAGGGTAAACGAGTGGGTTTTGCTCTCGCCCCTGCGTACCGAACCGAAGTTGTAGTAAGCCGCCGAGAGTTTCATCTCCGGTGCGGCTCCGCCCCTCGAGGCCGAAAAGTCGTCCGTTGCTATGGCCGTCACCGTGATACCGGGTGTCTGTGGTACGCCTCCCACCACCGGTATCACCTTGTATACCAGCCTTCCGTAAGTCTCTCCACGCGGCACGGTCACCGTAATGGTGAAGTCCCCGCGGCAGTCCGTGCAGATGGTCTGCTGCGGCTCGACGGAAACCACACCGTCGTGGGGCACCACGTCGAACGTGACGTCCATCGGGCGGCCGGAGGTGTTGGCGTAACCGAGCGTTGTTTTGGTCGGGGAACCCTGTCCCACATACCGGAAGTTGACCGACAGGGTCTTAAGCCTCAGCCCCTCACCGAACAGGTACGGGTAGTCCTGCTCCACCGTCCGCAGCAACGGTTCCACATCGCCTTTGACTGCCAGTTTGTTGCGGTTTACACCGCTATTACTTATAATGTACACCTCCTTCGAGAAATAACCGGGCCGCATAGCCGGGTCGTAAGTTACCTTTACCTCACCCCTGCCGCCCGGCAGTACCGGGTTTTTGGAGTAGGACGGGGTAGTGCAACCGCACGAGACCGAGACGTTCTCGATAACGATGGCGTTATCGCCCGTGTTGGTGAACCCGAATGTATGGGTCACCGGCCCGTCACCCTCCCGGATATTGCCGAAATCCCACACCTCATCGTCGAAAACCAACGTGGATTGGGCCGGACACACACCATGCGAGACGAACATGGCGGCCAGCGCGAATAAAACGGTCGAAAAGGTACGTTTGGTCATTGCGGTTACAAATTTAGGCGTTTTGTTATTAAAACCCTCCGGGTGTTATAAATAAAACTGCTATATGGTAAATCCTTCTTTTTTGAACAGAGCTTTGTCCGTATCAATATCCGCGCCGGAGGTCGTCAGCATATCGCCCACTATCGACGCGCTGATGCCTGAGTGGAGCAGGGCCGGTTCGAGGTGCTTAATCAGGTTGCGGCCGCCCGCGAAACGGATATGCGCCTCCGGGTTTACGATTCGGAATATCGCCACCGTCCTCAATATCTCGACGTCCCCGAGGGGCGGCATATTTTCCAGCGCCGTACCTTTTACCGGGTTCAGTATATTCACCGGTATCGACTTTATGCCCAGCCCGGCAAGGGTCGCGGCCAGTTCGATGCGCTGCCGCATCGTCTCGCCCATACCTATGATTCCCCCGCTGCATACCTCCATCCCCACGTCCATCGCCCAACGGATGGTCTGCATCTTCTCTTCTGCCGTGTGGGTCGTACAGACTTCGGGAAAATAGGAGGGTGCGGTTTCGAGGTTGCAATGATACCTGCGCACTCCGCTGTCGTAAAGCCTCTGGAGCTGTTCCCGGTTAAGCAGGCCCATAGAGGCGCAAAGGTAAATACCGCACTCGCGGCCGATGGCGCGGTAGATTGCGGCACAGCGGTCCACGTCGCGGTCGGACATGGTGCGCCCGCTGGTAACCAGGGAGAACCTGCGTACACCTTTGGCCGCGTTATGCCGCGCCATTTCAAGGGCTTCGGCCATCCCCACGAGGGGGTAGACGTCTATATCGGTCTTATGGAACATCGACTGCGAACACCATTTGCAGTTCTCCGAACACTGCCCGGACCGGGCGTTCATTATCGAACAGGTGTCGAGGTAGTTACCCGTATAAACGGTTCTCAGCCTTCCGGCGAGGGTGCAAAGGTCTTCGGTGCTCCATGTCCTCTCGATTTCCACCGCATCGTCCAACCCCACGCGGTATCCTTCCCGTATCTTTTTTTCCAGTTGCTCCATCAATTATAAGTTTGTCAGAATCCGTAAAAATATCTACCGCCGGGAAAATAGTAGGTCCGGCTGTGTATTAACGGGCAAAGATACTAATTTTGGGTGCGGATTTCCTCCGTGACAGCGGAACGGAACATAAAAATACCACAAAATGGGTAAAGCATTTTTCGTAAGCGGTATCGACACCGATGCCGGGAAGAGTTACGCCACGGGTGTGCTGGCCGCAAGGCTCTTGGCGCAGGGAGAGAGGGTTATTACACAGAAATTCGTGCAGACCGGATGCGGCTTGGATACGGACGCCGTGTCGGAGGATATCGCGCTGCACCGCATTATAATGGGTACGGGACTCCTGCCGGAAGACAGGGATGGTACCACCTGCCCGCAAAAATTCGCCTATCCGGCCTCGGCCGACCTTGCAGCACGGCTGGAGGGCCGTAGGGTGGACATCGATGTTATCTCCGACAGCACCGATAAACTTCTCGCCTCTTACGACACCGTGCTGGTCGAGGGGGCGGGCGGTTTGATGGTTCCCATCGACGAACACTACACCGTAATCGACTATATCGCAGACAGGGGCCTGCCGTTGATACTGGTAACCAACCCGAAGCTGGGCAGCGTGAACCATACCCTTCTGAGCCTCGACGCCTGCCGTGCGAGGGGAATTACGGTCGACCGGCTGGTCTACAACCACTATCCCGTTACTTCGGATACGATAACCGACGATACCCGCCGTTACCTGAAAAATTATATTGCGGTCAACCTTCCCGGATGCCGATTCACGGAGGTACCCTGTATAGCGGACCCCGGCAGCTATGACCCTGCACGGGACCCGTTTTCGGACGGGCTTCAACCGGCCTGACGCCCTCTGCCCGAACGATCTGTTTTCCCCAAGCCGAACCGCGCCCCCTGGTGCGGTTTTTTATTGCCCGATTGGCCGGGATTTTGCAGAATGTTCCCGAAAACTTAGAAAAGGGCCTGCAAACAGTTGCACGGCATCCGGCCCCGGGATGCGGCCCGTATGATAAAATTCCTGATAAACTATGAAAAAGATCTTCTATTCATTAGCTTTTGCCGCACTGGTTTTCAGCGGTTGCAGTGACGACGACAATGCCGGTAACGGCGGAGACAACGGTTCGGACGAACTGCGCAAGATATCCGTGGAACGTTCCGAAATCGGCGAACTCCCGTCTTCGACTTCCATAGCCGAAGTGAAGTTCGTGGTCTCCTACGACGACGGTCGCGACCACGACCTGCTTACTGTGCAGTGGGCCGACGGTTTTTCGATGACGCTGCCGGCCTCCGTAAACACTACCTATCTGACGAGCATTTCCGATTTTATAGACCATGAGGACGAGTACGACTCTTCGGACGTAACCATTAGCCACTCGAGTGCCATGGTAACCGAAGCGACCTACTTCGAGGCCTACAACTCCAGCGGTTACGTCGGTGATTTCTATGTGGCCGAACACAAAGACTACGACGAGAGGGAATGGTACATTATGTATATATACAGCGACCGCGACGTGACCGTAAAAGGTTCACGCGAGTCGGGAATCTACCACTGGGAATACGATATGTCACTGAAATCGGGCTGGAACCGTGTGGCCGAACGTACCCGTCTCGATGACGGCAAGTATAAGTACGAGGCCAAAACCAACCTGCCGAACAGCCTCCACTGGTATTTCAGCGAATAACTCTTATATCAATATAGAACGACAAAGGCTGCGCGGGGTGCAGCCTTTGTCGTTTTCATGTCTGCCCGGCAAGTTGGGAAACAGCCTGATATTGTAAATGATTTATTGTCCGCCGTACATCCGGTCGTAATACTCCATATATTCGCCGCTGGTGACGTTGTCCAGCCATCCGGTATTCCCGATATACCAATCCACGGTTTTCTCCAATCCTTCCTCGAGGCCGGTGGAGGGGCGCCAGCCCAGTTCGGCGGTGATTTTCGAGTGGTCTATCGCGTATCGCAGGTCATGGCCGCTCCGGTCGCGGACGAAGGTAACCAGCCCGTCCGAAGCCCCTTTGGGCCGCCCCAACCTGCGGTCGGTTAGCGAAATAATCATCTTTACAAGACCAAGGTTGCTGAGTTCACAGCCACCCCCGATATTGTAGGTTTCACCGGGGACGCCCCGGTCGGTTATCAGGTCTATCGCAGCGGCATGGTCCTCGACATAGAGCCAGTCGCGGACGTTCTCGCCCGTACCGTATACGGGAATCGGCCGGTTATTGCCGACATTGTTAATAACCAGCGGTATGAGTTTCTCCGGGAACTGGTACGGACCGTAATTATTCGAGCAGTTACTGATTACCACCGGCAGTCCGTAGGTCTCGCCGAAGGCCCTGACGAAATGGTCCGACGAGGCTTTGCTTGCCGAGTAAGGGCTTCGCGGTGCGTAAGGGGTAGACTCGGTAAACGGTCTTTCTCCGAAACCGAGCGAGCCGTACACTTCGTCGGTGGAAATGTGGTAAAACAGCTTCCCGCCGGTATCGTCTTCCCATACCCGGCTGGCCGTATACAGCAGGGTCAGAGTTCCCATAACTTTGGTCCGGGCGAACAGGAGCGGGTCGGTGATACTGCGGTCGACATGGCTCTCGGCTGCAAGGTTTATGATACAGTCGATATCGTGGTTCCGCATGGTCCTTTCCACCGCTGCCGCGTCGGTAATATCCCCGCGGACAAATACATAGCCGGGCTGTCCCTCTATATCCGCAAGGTTAGCAAGGTTCCCGGCATAAGTAAGGGCATCATACACCACGACCCGGACCGCCGGATATTTCCGGATTAACCTCTTTACGACGTGGCAGCCTATAAAGCCCGCGCCGCCGGTTACCATTATCGCTTTTTTATTCATGCTTGCCTCCTTTTATTCCGCACTACGGGCGCTGTTTTCCGGAGATTTGGTCTCCGCATATTATTCCCATCTCCCGCAGGCACTCGGCCAGGGCCTCCTGCCAATGCCGGATGGGAACTCCGAAATTCCGGGCTTTGGATATATCGAGCACCCCGTAAGCCGGTCTGCGGGCCTTCACCGGATAACTGTCCGTTGATACCGGGATTACATCGGCCCCCACCCCGGCCAGCCGGAATATTTCCCGCGCGAAGCCGTACCAGGTGGTTGTGCCGAGCGCGTTATAATTAAGTATGTCGAAACCTTCGACTCCCCTTAGGAGCATAAATATGGTCGCCCTTGCGATATCGGTGGCGTAAGCTGGCGTGCCGTACTGGTCGTCAACGACCTGTATCGGTCGCCCCTCCCGTGCCAACCTCAGCATGGTTGCCACGAAATTGTTCCCGAATCCGCTGTAAACCCAAGAGGTCCGAATCACCAGTGCCGTGCAACCGGAGGCCGCGACGGCTTTCTCGCCATCGAGTTTGGTCCGGCCGTAGACGTTCAGTGGGGACGGTTCCGCATCTTCCGGGTAAGGTTTTCCGGCCCGTCCGTCAAAAATATAATCGGTCGAGTAGTGGACCAGCGGTACTCCTTCCCGGGCGCATATCCGGGCGAGCACGGCCGGTCCTTCGGTGTTCACCCTGGCAGCCGCGGTCTCGTCCTCCTCCGCACGGTCCACGGCAGTGTAGGCCGCGCAATTTATAACTGCCGATACCGTATCGCCGTGGATTAGACGTTCCATCAGCCCCGGATTGGTGATATCCGCATACCGCTCGTCGGGAAGGAGGAACCCGAGTCCCGGATATTCGTCCGCAACGCGAGCGAACGACCGCCCCAATTGTCCCGCTGCTCCGGTGACGAGTATTTTCCCGTTAAGCCTGCCCATCAATATAAATTCTGCCCGTAATCGAAAGTCTCCACCTCCGCCAAAGGCGGTGCGGCGGCATCCTTCGCGGAGGTGATAATGTCTCGGGGCGGTATCTGCCAGTCGATTCCCAATGCCGGGTCGTCGAACCTCACGCCCACCTCCGTCTCCGGAGCGTAAATATTGTCGCATTTGTAACAGACGCGCGCACTCTCGCTCAGCACCGAAAAACCGTGGGCGAACCCCCTCGGAACATAGAGCATAAGCCGGTTCTCTTCCGACAGTTCCACCGCTACGTGGCGGCCGAACGTGGGAGAGCCGCGCCGGACATCAACGGCCACATCCATTATCCGGCCCGAAACCGCCCGCACCAGTTTACCCTGCGAGTATGGCGCAAGCTGGTAATGAAGCCCCCGGATAACCCCGTAGCGTGAAAACGATTCGTTCTCGAGCAGGAACTCCACGGGGGCGACACGCTCCCTGAAATCGGCCATAATAGCCAGTTGGCTGAACCAACCCCGGTTGTCCTCCGCGTATCCCGGTACTATAATCGTCACTCCGTCCAATCCGGCAGGTAAATATTTTATCTCCATCGCTTATGGAATTTAGAGCTGTCCGGCTATTCTGCCAAGGTAATGCGCATAGGGGTTGTCGCCCATACCGCGGGCCGCTTCGGCCACTTGCTGGCCGGTAATCCATCCGTTGCGGAGGGCGATTTCCTCGAGGCAGGCCACTTTCAGCCCCTGACGCTTCTCGATGGCCTCAATGAAAGTGGAGGCTTCGCTCAGCGAGTCGTGAGTACCCGTATCGAGCCATGCGAAACCGCGACCGAGTAGTTCCATCCGTAACCGTCCCTCCTGCAGGTAGTGCCGGTTGACGGAGGTGATTTCCAGCTCTCCGCGTTCGGAGGGCCGGATTTTTTTTGCCGCCCCTGCCGCACCCGCAGGATAAAAATATAACCCCGTCACGGCGTAATTCGACTCGGGCACATGCGGTTTTTCGACGATATCGACCACCTTGCCCTCCCGGTCCAGTGTAGCCACACCGTACCTCCCGGGGTCGGTGACATAATATCCGAAAACGGTTGCGGTGCCTTCAGCCGCACCTAACGACGCCCGCCGCAGCATCTCGCTGAACCCCTGTCCGTAGAATATATTGTCCCCGAGGATAAGGCATACAGGCTGGTCGCCCGTAAAATCCTCTCCGATAACGAGGGCCTGCGCAATCCCGTCCGGGGAGGGCTGTTCGGCGTATTCGATACGGATGCCGAACCGGCTTCCGTCCCCGAGCAACCGGCGATATGACGGAAGGTCCTCCGGAGTCGAGATAAGCAGAACTTCCCTTATCCCGGCCAGCATCAGCACCGACAGCGGGTAATATACCATCGGCTTGTCGTATACCGGAAGCAGCTGCTTCGAAACACCTTTGGTGACGGGATAGAGCCGCGTGCCGCTTCCCCCCGCAAGTACGATTCCTTTCATAAAATATCTGTTTTGCAACGGAAACCCCCGTCGCGAAAATTCGGTGGGAATTTCGCTTCTACACCCATTTAACCGGTGTCACCTACCGCATCTCCACAAAGGACTGCTGTACGGTTTCCGTCCCGTAAATATAATCCATTTTTCCCGGACCCGTAGGGATTGTCGCTCATAAATCCCCGTCGTAACGGCAGAACCGCCGCGTAAAGTGGTTGAACTTCCGGTTTTCGCCGATTTCTGCCGGTCGGTCCCCTGACCTGACCCCGAGCCTGTAAAACGGTACCATACGATTCCTGCCCGATTATTTAACAAAAATCGTCCCCCGGAATATTGCGGATAATCCGGCGGGTTTTATATCTTTGGGGTTATTCAAAATCCGAACTTAAATCCAGAATATGGAGCACGACAACACTACCAAACCGGCATCCCTGCCGGAAAACGCTTACAGAGAGCTTGCCGAAGGAGAAGAGTACGCCCCGGTGATGCCGCCCACGTCGGCCCCCCGGGAAGTTACGGCCTATTCCGTCACTTTCGGGATAATTATGGCCGTGATATTCTCGGCGGCCGCTGCCTATCTCGGCCTTAGGGTGGGGCAGGTTTTTGAAGCCGCCATCCCGATTGCCATTATCGCCGTGGGCGTGGGTAATATGATGGGGAAGAACAACATGCTGGGCCAGAACGTGATTATCCAGTCTATCGGCTCCTCGTCGGGGGTAATCGTGGCCGGAGCCATCTTCACACTGCCCGCCCTCTACATCCTCGGGCTGGAGGCGCATTTTTACCAGATATTCCTCTCTTCGCTGCTCGGCGGGTTTCTCGGCATACTGCTGCTGATTCCCTTCCGGAAATACTTCGTGAAGGATATGCACGGCAAATATCCGTTCCCGGAGGCTACGGCGACCACCGAGGTTCTGGTGTCGGGCGAGAAGAAGGGCACTCAGGCCAAACTGCTGGCCGTTAGCGGGCTTATAGGCGGGCTTTACGACTTTATCGTGGGCACGTTCGGCTGGTGGACCGAGGAGGTCTCCACCCGTATCGCCGGGTGGGGAGAGGTGCTGGCCGACAAATTCAAGTTGGTATTCAAGGTGAACACCGGTGCGGCCGTGCTCGGGCTGGGATATATCATAGGCCTTAAATATGCCGCAATAATATGCGCCGGGTCGTTCACGGTCTGGTTCGTACTGATTCCGTTCCTCAGCTATTTTGCCGACGGTATGACCGTGGCCGTAGGCGAGGGTATCGCGCAAACCCTCGGGCAGATGTCGCCCGAGGAGATATTCCGCCACTATGCGCGGCATATCGGTATCGGGGGTATCGCGATGGCGGGCGTTATCGGTATAATCCGTTCGTCGGGGATAATCAGGCAGGCGCTCGGCCTTGCTGTCGGCGAACTGGGCAGCCGCAAGGGCGGCCCTGCCCCGGCTGCAGTGAGGACCGACCGGGACGTGTCGATGAAATTTATCCTCACCTGCCTTATCGCGGTGCTGTTTACCACGTTCATATTTTTCCAGTTCGGCGTGCTCCATAACCTGTTCCATTCGGTAATAGCCATCCTGATAGTATTTATAATCTCGTTCCTGTTCACTACCGTGGCGGCAAACGCAATCGCCATCGTAGGTACCAACCCCGTGTCGGGGATGACCCTTATGACCCTTATCCTCAGCTCTCTGGTGCTGGTAAGCGTCGGCCTGACGGGGACAGGCGGGATGACCGCCGCCATGATAATCGGCGGGGTGGTATGCACAGCCCTCTCGATGGCCGGGGCGTTCATTACCGACCTGAAGATAGGTTACTGGCTCGGCACGACCCCCGCAAAACAGGAGCGGTGGAAGTTCCTCGGCGCGGCTGTTTCTGCCGCCACCGTTGCCGGGGTGATGATGATACTCAACAAAACCTACGGCTTCGTGGGCGAGGGCGCGCTGGTCGCCCCGCAGGCGAACGCGATGGCCGCCGTTATCAAACCGCTGATGGAGGGCGGCGCCACGCCGTGGATGCTCTACTTCGCCGGTGCGGCGTTCGCCCTGATTCTAACCATGCTCGGGGTGCCCGCTCTGGCGTTCGCCCTGGGGATGTTCATTCCGTTGGAACTCAATACGCCGCTGCTGGTGGGCGGGCTCGTAAGTTGGTATGTGGCCACACGGTCGAAGGACGAAGCGCGGAATAAGGCCCGCCGAGAGCGGGGAACGCTTATTGCATCCGGTTTCATCGCCGGGGGCGCCCTGATGGGCGTGGTGAGCGCCCTGCTGAAATACTTCGGTGCCGACTGGTTCGCCGAAGGGTGGTCGCACAGGCTCGGTGCCGAATGGCTCTCGCTGGGAATGTACGCCGCAATTATCGCCTATTTTATCTGGGATTCGCTGCGGGCTAAGGAGGAGGAGTAAACCCCTGCCGGAGAGTTATACGGGCAGGACCTGAAAGGCCGGTATTAAAATAAGCGATTTATTTTCGCGGTCTTCCGGCCTGCCGGTATGCCTGCCTCCCGGCAGGTAGACCCGTCGGCATGCCCCGCCGGGCCGCGGATATGTTAAGCAGACCTGTTTTTCAGAAATAGAAAAAATAGAAGTTATGGAACTTGTAGAGAGGTTTTTAAGATACGTCGCGGTGGACACGCAGAGCGACCCCGCGAGCGAGACCTACCCGTCCACGGCCCGGCAGTTCGCGCTGCTGAACATGCTGGTGGAGGAGATGAAGTGTATGGGGCTGGAGGAGGTCGATATCGACGCCCACGGATACGTCACGGCCACCCTGCCCGCATCGCCGGGCTGCGGGGAGAGCCCCGTAATAGGTTTTTTGGCCCATGTGGATACAAGCCCCGATATGCCCGGGGCGGGTGTGAAACCCCGTATCATAGAGAATTACGACGGCGGGGACATAGTGCTCAATGACTCGGTCACGATGGCCGTGGCCGACTTCCCCGAGTTGGCTTTCTATAAAGGTAATACACTTATTACGACGGATGGAACCACCCTCTTGGGGGCGGACGACAAGGCCGGTATCGCCGAGATACTAACGGCCGTGGAGTACCTGCTGGCCCATCCCGAAATCCGGCACGGCAAAATCCGGATTGGCTTCACCCCCGACGAGGAGATAGGCCGCGGGGTGGATTTCTTCGACGTCGGAGCGTTCGGGGCGCAGTTCGCCTACACGGTGGACGGCGGGTTCGAGGGGGAGCTGGAGTTCGAGAATTTCAACGCCGCCAGCGCTAAGATCGCCGTGCAGGGGCGCAATATCCATCCCGGTTACGCTAAGGATAAGATGCTCAACGCCCTGCTGGTGGTGCAGGAACTGGGTTCGATGCTGCCGTCCGCCCAGAGGCCGGAGCATACCGAAGGTTACGAGGGGTTCTACCATCTTGTAGCCGTAAACGGCGGGGTTGAGAACGCCGCGGCGGAGTATATTATCCGTGACCACGACCGGGGCAGGTTCGAGGACAAAAAGGCCTTTATCTCCCGCGTGGCCGATTATCTCAACGGCAAGTACGGCCACGGAACGGTGACCCTAACCCTGAAGGACCAGTATTATAATATGCGTGAAATGGTCGAGCCGCACCCCGAGATTATCGAAATCGCCCGCCGGGCGATGGAGGAGGCCGGAGTCGAACCCGTGATACGCCCGATAAGGGGCGGTACGGACGGTTCACGCCTTTCGTATATGGGCCTGCCGTGCCCCAACCTGTTCACGGGCGGGATGAACTTCCACGGTAAATATGAATATGTATCTGTGGATACCATGCACAAGGCTGTCCGCACGATAGTCAACATCGCCGGATTGTGGTGCAGTAGGGAATCCTGACACCGTTTAGGGCAGCTTTTCAGTAAACACGCGGGGTAAGCCCCGCGTGTTTTTTATTTCCTTGAACCAAGATAATTATATAATAATATACAAAACTATTACGTTTTGAGGTGGTAATATGGAAATATTTGGAATTAAGAGGAATTGCCTTAACGGGCTTTACGCGATGTGTAACATAGTGTGAAATTGGTTTTCTATATTGTGTAATAATTTGTATACCATTAATATACAATATGATTTAAGAATAAATTATAAAATACTGGAATCAATATTTGCAAATAAGGTTGAAATATGTAATTTTGTGGTCGCCAGATGGACTTTTTATATTAGATAAAAGACTGGAAAGGCTATATGGATACTGGTATATTACTACCGTCCGATTGAAACGAAACATTTCTATTACCCGAAATTTACTCTTTATTTAATTTAATTAATCGATGAAAAAGATCCTTTTTGGGGGCGTTCTCGCCCTCGCGGCTTTGGTGGCTTCATGCAGCACCGAAGATGAACCCGGTACCGCAACTGGCGGGGAGGCGTCGGTAGTGGTCAGGATAGCGACCTCTACCCGTGCCGCCCTTCCTGCCGTACCCGGTGAGGACGTGCAGGAGGCGGAGAATATTGTCCGCTCCTTTACGGCTTACGTTTTTAACCATACAACTGGCCGTCTCGAGGCCAAGGCGTCCGGTGCCCCGGGGGCTACGTCGGTAAAGGTCGAGAACCTCAATTCGGCTACACAGAAAGCGATAGTGGTTACGGCCAATACCGATATCGATATAGAAGTTGGCGGTAACTATTCCGACTTCGAGAGCAAACTCATGGACCTCGACGACGAACCGCACAGTTACGAAGAGGTGCTTGCGAGCGAGTCCAAAGGTTTCGCAATGTTCGGCAGGACGGCTCCGGTTACCCTGTCCGAAGGCGACGGCAACACCGCCACGGTAAGTATCGAACGCCTTGTGGCCAAAGTCACCCTCGGTAAACTTATGGTAAAGATTCAGACCGACGAAGAGGCGGAAGATTATCTGGGCTACACAGAGGAACACCTCGACAAATTCACCGTGACCGGTGTCACCATGCAGAAGGTAATCGGCCGGGCAGGTTTTCTCGGGCAGAATATGGGAGTACTCTACGGGTGTATGACAGGTGCGGGTCTCGCTACGACCGAACCGAAAAGTTACCTCTACGATAAGGAGTGGAACCACACCTTTATCAACGGGGAACAAAAGATGCTCGGCAACTATTTCTATGTGATGCCGAACGACGGCGCCTCGGGCGACTACACCATGATGACCGTGGTGGCCGACTTCGACGGCGAGGAGGTCTATTTTCCCGTGATTATCAACCGCGACCGGGAGCAGTCCCAGTCCGTGGGTAAAGTGGAGAACAACACATGGTATACGCTCGACCTGACGATTAAGGACCTGCTCGGTTCGGTAGACCCCGAAACGCCCAAGGGCGAGGCCAGCCTCGAAGTTACCGTACGGGTACTCGACTGGACTGTCGTTCCCACGCAGGAGGAGGAGTGGTAGACCCGGAACCGCGCTGTATAGTTCGTTGCCGGATTCACCACCGACCCCGCACGGGGCCGCCGGGCGACGGCCGGTTTGACCCGGCCCGGCCGTACAGCCCGGGGTATTCCGGCAGCGTAACGATATACAATATATTTATATAAGAGCATAGAGTAGGGCCAGATGTGGAAGAGATGGGTAAGATTAACGTGCTATGTCGTTGCGGTGGCCGTCCTTGGGTCCTGCATTAAGGACGACCGGGAGGATTGTTACGACCCTGCGGAGTTTCTGCTCTATATCAAGGCGGTGGATACCGCCACGGGACAGGACATCACCTCCGGCGGCGATGCCGGGGAGGTGATGGTCGCCCTGTTCGACAGCCTCGGGAGGTTCGTCGCTTCCCGTGTCCTTGCGGCGGATGAGGTTACGGCTCGCCGGCCGTGGACGATTACCGACTTCGATATGGCCGGGAAACAGGTCTCGGCATGGGGCGCTCTCGGGGAAGACGTGGAACAGTCGCCGCCGGCTACGGTCCAAGGCGGGTTCATACGGCTTCCTGTCGACGACGAAGGCTGGTCCGCCCCGCCCGGGGACCTCTTTTTCGGGCTGGACACCATCCCCTCTACGGCGCAGGAACGTGGCCGGGGCGAGGTGGTGGTTACGCAGAAGAATGCCAAACTGCACGTTACGGTGAGAGGCCTGCGGGACTCCGACGACGAGCGCTACTATTTCGTATATGAAACGCCCGACAGCGGATACGATTTCTCCGGCCGTCCCGAAGGCGGACGGTGCCGCATACGGCAGGCGGGACGTTTTAACGGCGACCGCGAACTGGTCTCCGCCGTACCGTGCCTTTTAATACACTCCACCGACCCCGATAATGCCGGACCCGGCGAGGGGGCCGTGGTGAGACTTATGGAACGCGCCCCGGACGGCGACCTTGAACTGGCCGTGGCGCAACGTACCGAAACGGGCGGTTATATCGCCCTCTATCCGGGCAGGACGACGAACGTGCTAATCGACCTTTCGGGCAGCGCGTCTGCCACGGTAAGGGTCGAGGTTACGGGCTGGAACGAGACTTTCCTCTGGTCCGAGTGGTGATTACAGCTCAGTTCTACGGCCGTTACCGGTATTTAGAGGCACCTGATTATGAGTTTACACTATATGTGCCCGGCGGCCCGCCGAAGGCGTCGTCGGCTGCGCGTCTGCACAGTAGACCTGTTTTTCTCCTTAGTTTAGCGTGTAGAATTTACCTTTTTTAATTCAATAAAATGACTACCCTTTGGGACCGTGTCATACGCCGGTCCGGATATATATTTGTCTTTATCGTTGCCCTGCTGGCAGCCGTCGGCTGCGTGAAGGATAGCGGTTTGCCGGGCGGCGAGGGCGGCGGGGACGACGGGGAGGCGCTCGTGCGTCTCACCATCTGGACCCCGGGCGTCTCCGCGCCCCGGCCCGCCATGACCCGCGCCGACACGGAGGCCGAATACGCCATCGGGACGGTCAAGGTGCTGGTGCTGGAGCGGCGCGACGACGGGCGCTACTATTACCGTTACATGACCGACGGCCGGAACATCACCCCGCAGGAGGGGCAGAAAACCACTTTTCAAGCCCTTCTCAAGGCGACCTCCGCTCCGGTCAAGATTCTGCTTGCTGCCAATTACGGGGACGCGTTCCCCGCTTTTCTGCCCGAAGCGGGCACCCCCGAAGACGAACTTCGCAAGGCGATGGTCTCCACGTTCTCGTATTCTGAAGGTATGCAACTGCCCATGTATGCCGAAGTGACCCTCGACAGGCTCGATACGGCAACCACGAACACCATCTCGGCCACGATGCTCCGCGCGGTGGCCCGGGCCGATATCTCCGCAGAACTGGATATGGCCGTATCCAAAAGTTTCGAGATAACCGAAGCATACGTTTACCGCGCCCGAAAGGGCATCCAGCTCGCCCCGGACGCCGATGCGCTTACCGGCTCGGCCTCTCCGCGTGTGGATACCCCGTCCGTGCCGTCGCAGGATACGGTGGCGCGGTACGGTATAAGCACCTTCGACCCGCTGTCCGTAGGCGGGCTATATATTCCGGAGTGTGCCACGGTCGGAGAGGAATCCGCCCGGCTCCGGGGCGTGACCTGCCTTGTGGTGGGAGGCTTGTACGACGGAGAGATGACACCTGTCTATTACCGTATCGACTTCGATTCCGGGGTGGAAGGCCACCCTTACGGGCAGGTGCTCCGGAACCACTGCTATCGGTTTGCAATCAAGCAGGTAACCGGCCGGGGATGGGAAGACCCCGACGATGCGGCCAATAACCGCGCCACCACCATAGTTACCGAGGTCGGGATGTGGGAGGACTTCACCACAGAGATGATTGCCAACGGCGACAACTACCTCGGGGTTTCGTCCCGCGACGTGGTGTTGCCCTATTTGCAGGGCGCGGAGCGGAGTCTTTATGTGCAGGCTTCGGTGCCGTACCGCGTGTCGTGGTCCGACCGTCCGGGCGTATATGCCACGGCGGGGGGAGAACCGGTGTCCAACGGCTATTTTACGGCATCCGTCGAGGAGCTTCCCGGGGTGTCGGACGACGCATCGAGGATTGTCATCACCACATTGCAGGAGAATAACGGCACGGAGAATTACGTGTCGGAGCTTACGGTGGAGTGGGGGACATGGGTCTTCACCGTAAGGGTTACCCAGCTCCATTATGTGGTAAACGTGGAGAGGTCGGTCCGTGTGCTTAGTGTATTCAACGGCACTACGGGGCATCTGGGCGACAATGTGACGGCCGCCAGCGGAGCCGGTATGCGGGCCGTGCTTTCGGATGCGGGCAACTTCTCGCCGCGCGGTGTGGTGGACTACTTCGCCGGGTTCGACTTCAGCCTTGCCCGGGACCAGGCCGCTTTTATGGACCCCGACGGCACCAACGACGCCACTTTCCGGATGCACGCCATGCTCTACGGCACGGACGTGGTCTACATGGGTAACGACAACCGCCTGTCGGAAGCGGCGGCCAGGGCCGTTATGCAGTGGCTGGAAGCCAGTCCCAACAGGGTGCTGGTCGTGGGTGCCGACGCACCGCTTACGTCCCACAACCTTATCCGCCGCGACAAACCGTACGCCCCGCTGGCCTACGACGCTCTTTGGTACTACAACGCAACTCACCTCGACAGTTACAATGTGCAGATTCTCGAAAATACGGATAGCCGCTTCCTCACGGTGGAGCGTACCGCCGATAACGCCGAATTTACCGACGGCCCGTTCGGCCCGGTTACGGCGGGCACGCCGATTACCATCGCCGACGGTTACTACGGCTACGCCCGTTCATGGTACGATGGGATAATCCCGTTGATGACAGTCAAGAGTCATCCGGACTGTATGGCCGTGGGAGTCGACCCCGGCAAACGGATAGTGTACCTCGGCGACGCGAGCCTTTACCAGACGGGAAGGTTCACAGGCCCCGACGGCGGCGACGGGATGAACGCCCGCCTCTGGTCCAACATCTGGGCCTGGATAGCCCATCAGGTTATCTGGGGCGACGGGGAGTAACAGACTTTCGCTGTCGCCCGGGATGACTGGATAAAATACCTGCGTGAATACCGTGAACCGGTCTAATAATAATATCTCCCGCAAGCGCACTTCTGAGATCGGTGTTGGCAATTTTTTTATCGCCACGCAAATTGTCATCCTGAACACAGTGAAGGATCTTCCTTTTAACCACATTTAGTTACTGATAAATCTTCTCTTATTCCCACCGTATCGCTATTTTTACCCGAGGGCCGCAATTTTGCGCCCTAATTTTTTGCGGGGAATAAAAAATGCAATAAATTTGCACAAGGTTTCACGACCGCAGTATACTGAGCTATGGTGTAATGGTAACACTGCAGATTCTGGATCTGCCTTTCTAGGTTCGAATCCTAGTAGCTCAACCAGCGCATAAGATATCAACCCTCCGATTGTAGGAGGGTTGATATTTTTTTACATCTATCTGAACCGTGAATTTTTATTTTAGGCGGGCTGTCATCGATCTCACGTAACGGGCCAGGCATATCAGCAAATTAACCAAGCATTGTATTATTTAAATCTCTAAAGAATACTATACGGATTATATGTTTTATTTAGCGGCTAAAATTCGATAATTATAAAATTAAATTG
>JAJBVT010000047.1 GCA_020859685.1 Rikenellaceae bacterium | reverse complement strand
CCGCGGCCCTCTGCGGCCGACCCGTCGGCCGGCGAGGGGTCGAAATCGGGCAGCAGGCTCTCACTGACCGGCAGCTGAATCTCGTCCCCGTACTTATCGAACGGGTTGAATTCCGGGTTGGCCGTGATGCGCGGATGGGGATATACCACTTTGTCCTTGGCGACGGGAATCTGCACCGAGGTGTCCAGATTGAAGTCGAGTGCGGGCACCGCCCCCGACTTGGCCAGCGATTCACGCACCGCCGCGTTAATTATCTGCCAGATATCGCCGCCGTCGGTAAATTTCACCTCCGTCTTCTGCGGATGCACGTTTACGTCGATGCGTTCGGGGTCTATCTTAAGGTAGAGGAAATAGGAGGGCTGGGTGCCCGGCTGTATGAGTTTGTCGTAGGCCGATATTACGGCCTTGTGGAAATAGGGGCTGCGGAAATAGCGCCCGTTTATAAAGAGGAACTGCTCGCGGTTGGTCTGCCGGGCCGATTCCGGCCGCCCGGTAAATCCCTCCAGCCGCACAATCGAAGTGTCGGCCGTCACGTCCAGCAGGTTACGGGAGATATTCTTCCCGATAACGCCCACCACCCTCTGCCGCAGTGTGGCGGGGGGAAGCTTGGCCAGCAGCGAGTCCCCGTCGTAGAGGCTGAAACCGATTTCCGGGTTGCACAGGGCCACCCTCTGGAACTCGGCGGTGATATGGCGCGCCTCGGTGGAACTCTTCTCGAGAAACCGCCTGCGGGCCGGTACGTTGTAGAACAGGTTGCGCACCGTAAACTGCGAACCCACCGGACAGCTGACCGGGGTCTGCGAGCAGAATTTGCCGCCGTTTATCTCCACCTGCGTCCCGATTTCATGCCCCTCGGTCCGGGTTTTCAGCTCCACTTCTGCCACCGAGGCTATCGAGGCGAGCGCCTCCCCCCGGAACCCGAACGTGGAGAGGGTATAGATGTCCTCCACGGTTGTTATCTTACTGGTGGCATGGCGTTCGAATGCCATGCGGGCGTCGGCCGGGTCCATCCCGCAGCCGTCGTCCACTATCCGTATCAGTGATTTGCCGCCGTCCCGAAAGCAGACGGTTATGTTTTTACTGCCCGCGTCCACCGCGTTCTCCACCATCTCCTTCACCACCGAGGCGGGCCGGTTCACCACCTCGCCCGCGGCTATCTGGTTGGCTACCGATTCGGGCAGCAGTTTTATCTTTTCTGTCATATATGGGTTTTCGTCTGAAAGGGGCGTGGGAGGGTTCCCGCGCCCGTATCGCATGGGTCGTCCGCCCTGCGGATGCCGGTGCCGCTCTCCGGCCCCCGGTTTACCTTCGCGTCAGCGTCCGCCACGCGACGAAACCGATTACCGTCACCCCGATAAGTATTACGGGCTTGTCGAGCCAGAACCAGAACCCGATTCCGGCCAGCACCAGCATTATCAGCAGGCGGGCGGGCGCGGCGCTCTTTTTCCGTTTCGATGCGTCGAGCATCCCCCTGCGCATGTTGCTGCGAATGTATTGCCCGGGAACATATTCGCCCCCAGGCTCATCCGTAAGCCCGAGGACCTGTTTCCTGCGCTCCTCGCGCGCTTCGGCCTCCGGGTCATAATACCGGGGAATATAGTTGAACTGGCGCGGCTTCTGTGTCCTGAATGCGGTAAATTTAATCATATCCTGTTATTCCTTACTGCAAATATAACGATATCGGCTTAAATATTAGTGTGCGCGGGGGAATAAGTCGGCAGAATAATAATGGGCTAAAAATAAATTATTTAGATGATGGTTTTAAAAGTGAATCGGATTTATATAACCGGAGGAACCAGCATTTTTGAAAAGTTCATTCCGAACACCGGCGCTCTTTTATCGGTTCGTACGGTTCGCTTTTCTCCGGATAAGTAAAATTTCTACTGCGACCCGGCCGGGGGCGGAAGATCCTTACTCACCTGCGGCTCCTCAGGATGACGTATTTGCATTAAAATGCCCACCGCCCGCCGGGGGGTTCCGGACCGCATATAAATAATATATGTCATTCTGAACGACAGCGAAGAATCTAAATAATTCACCGACGAAGTAGTGTACCGCCCGTTAGTTTGCGGAAGGTCCCTTCGTCGTTTCACTCCTCAGGATGAGAATTTCTATGCACTCCGAAGGAGTGCTCCCGGCGCCTTTTCGAGCGCCTTGACTTTTTTGTGATACTTTTTAACTTCGTTTTCCTCCTCCTTGTAGGGCATAGCCTGCAAGCAGTCTCTGCTCCTACTGCGTTCGTCGGGCGTGTCCAGACAAAAAGTATCGTTTTTACTAGTTTCTACTGGCGGGCCTACAAACAACAACCTCTGCACCTGCTGCGGGCGGCGGGCGTGTCATGACAAAAAGTCGTTTATATGCCAGATCCTTCACTTCGTTCAGGATAACATTCTTAAGGAGCGGCGGGCGTCGAAATGACATTTTTTTATGAACGGCAGGCGTGCGGCCCAGCCGGGGCGGCGTGCGGCCCGCCGGTGGCGGGGGTCCGGGCCGCATATAAAACCATGTCATTCTGAGCGTCAGCGAAGAATCTACCGCCGGGCTATAAGCGTTTATGTCATTCTGAGCGCCAGCGAAGAATCTACCGCCGGGTTATAAGCATTTATGTCATTCTGAGCGACAGCGAAGAATCTAAATAATACTCACCGACGAAAGACAAAGCACCCGTAAGCTCCCTTACGACCGGACGCGAAAATATGTCATTCTGAGCGACAGCGAAGAATCTCATATTCTAAAAGTAAACCCTCCATCCCATCCAACCCCGAATCCCATCTCCCGCCTCCCCTCCCACAGAGCGCATCCACAAAATATTCCGGGAATATAGTAAAACCGGCCTTCCCTTTCTCTGTTCGTAACTTCCTTAAAATCCGTGATTACGGCTCCCTTCGCGGCCCGTGGGATACCGCAGGGGTGCCTATTTAATGTCCGTAAAGAACTAAATCCTACCCGCGGCCGTCCGCCGCATACGCCGGAAAGTCCGGGCCGGTATTCCCCGTGTACGGCAAAATTATACGCATCCGTTTTTTTCAATCCCTTAAATTATTGACGGTTAGCCCGGCAGGCCGAAGTTTTCTACACTTTCAGACTTCCCGGCACCCTACCGCGGGCACCACTTGACAAAGGGGGTATCGGAACTCTATATTTGCCCTGCATCCGGTTATCCACACTCCTCTGTCGGCAACATGTCGGCGAAATGTTAAAAACCCTTAACCCCCCGATTCTGCGAACCATGAACAAATGCGAACGACTCGTCTTCAAAGCCGGGAACCACCTCTACCTCACTATCGAGACCCTCGAGGAGCTCTGCTCCGCGCGGACCACATGCCAAATGTCCAACGCCAAATACAGACGGCTGGCCGAGGAGCTGAGGGATTTGGCCCGCCTGTTAAAAACTTTTATGAAATACGACACCACCCAGCAGGTCCACACGAAGATAAATATCCGGCATAAACATCCCGCCGACATGTTGTGAACATTTTATCCACGACCGTCTGCTCCGCTGAAAAGTATACCCTCCCCGACCGGGAGACCTATCCCAAGAACCAAAAACCAGCAACATAAAACCTTGAACGACAATGACAAGAAAAATTTTGCTCTCCGAACTCGAGAAAGGCGCCGCCGCCAACGGACTGACTTACAGGACCGGGGCGGTCCACGAAATCAACCACCGTCTGGGCAGCGGTCCGGAGCTGTGGGTCGAACCGCCGGAGGTAATCTCCCACACCGGCCGCACCGAGGGTACCCGTGTATACCGCGTCCCGCTGAGGCTGGTCCGTGCCGCCTCCGCCGCGAACGGGGAGGGGACCGACGGCTTGGAGCATGCCCTCTCCGGCCTCGCCCTCCATCTGGCCCGGCACGAGGATATCGCCGGTATGCCCGGCATCGCGTACACCACCGAACGGAATACCCTCACCAACCGGGGTGAGGTATCGGTAAAGGCGGTACTAACCATAACCACAAGGTTTTAGAGGCGCTCTTACGACCGGTCCCGCAATGGCCACGTTATCACTGTGTAACCCGGCCCTCGGCCGGAACCCGGAACCCTAAACCCCGGCCCCCCTCCGAGGTTCCGAATCACCGACTCCCGGAACCAGAGTTCCGAAAACCCGACTCACGTAACCGAATCCACAGAAAATTAAAACACCCGAAACCCCCGAATCGCGGAAAACCGAAACCCTGAAAAACCCCCGGAAACCGTCCCCTGCCCACCAGTACGCCGTATCGGACAGGGCAATAATTAACCGACTTAAAATTAAATTGTTATGTATTTCTACAACGTACCTACGGGCACGCCGGGCGCAGGCGGCGATATAATCCTCTCCCTTGCGGGATGCGACGCAGGTCTGGTAACCGAAGCGAGGATAGTGAAAGACGGCGAGGTGCTGGGCATCAAGAGGTTCGCCGGTGAGGAGGCGTACGACATCAACGCCGCCTGCTACCTGCGCGGCACTGTGGAGCCGGTGCCGCTGACGGCGGGCTACGCCGGATTTCACGACCATACCCCGCGGATGCCGCGGTTCAACGTGCTGGCCACCCAATACCCGGCCGCGGACGACGGCCCGTCCGCCGGAGCCGTATGGATCGATTCCGGCCCGGTCCGCTACACCGCCGGATGGGACGGCGACTGCCCCTCCGACACCGACCTTACCGTAATCGGCGACAACTACGAAATCACCACCGGCGAAACCGTGGAGTTTTCCTTCATCAGCGGTCCGCGCACCTTCACCGGAAGCGTGGTCCTCACCACACCGGATTACTCCTATCTGGTCTCGTACATCAATTCCGGGTACGATGACAGGGCGATGTTCACCCTCAACGTCATACCCGAAAGGATAGAGACCATCGTCGGCGAGAAGATCGACGAAACGATGGAATTCGCCGTGAAGGTGCAATACTCCTACGCGGAGGTGGTTATGGAAAAGACCGTGAGGGTGAGGGACCGGCAGGAGGGTCAGGTGCGTCTCTGCTGGCTGAACCGCTACGGGGCGCTGGACTACTACACCTTCTCGGCGGTCCGGACCGAGGAGCTGACGGTGGAGAAGAACCGCGTGCTTACGGGCGGCGGCTACCGGGTGGCCCGACTGGAGACCGGCCGCACCATGACCGTCCAGACCCCGTACCGCACTCCGGACTATATCGCCCGAATCGCCACCGTGCTCTCTTCGCCTCGGGTATGGAGGATAGAGAACGACCGGGCCACGGAGGTCGATATCCTGAGCGACCGAATCGAGCTGGACCACGACGGCCCTCAACGGCTCGTGCTGACCTTCCGTGATTCATCTGTTTAAATCAGACCGGATATGCAATTCCACACAAAAAACACTCGTTGTTTACCGGCCCGCTGGCGGTCTCCGGCGCACACCGGGCCCGACCATAGGGACCATCCGCGCAACCGGACCATACCGGTTTCGCCAGCCAGCCGATCAATTCCGGTAACGATTTACAATTTACACTATCTGTTTATTACGGCCCGCAACCCCGCCCCCGGCGGGCCGCACGTCTGCAAAGCAGACCTGACTTTTCATAATAGTGTAAACATGTATATAATTACCTTTAATCCCGGCACTTTCCGGAACGCGCCAGACCCTTGCAACTCCCCGAGTCGGCCTGCAAAGCGATCGTTAACCCCCGGATTAAGCCGGGACACGGCGGCCCGCAAGCGATATTGTCAACCCGGATTGACCGGGCCGCCACGGACCGCACAGTAAACTGCTCCGCATCCGGACCATACCGGGGTCCCCACGACCCCGGCCGACCCGCCGGTAATATCGGTAACACCCCTGTAATGCCGGGCCGCCACGGGCCGCCCAAGACCAGCGTCACAATTTCGACAACCAGATAACCAAACACACCATGAAAATTTATATCGACAACGTCCGTATGGATACGGACGAGAGGACGGTCGTATCGCTCAACCTCGCCATAGCCTCCATTTCCGAGCCGGAGAAGAACCGCACCGGCTACACCAACGGCATCACCCTGCCCGTGACGGACAACAACCGCCGGGTTATGGGCAACTGCGACCAGATAAACGCGGCGGAGCTGTTCAACCGTTCGCGCCACCCGGCCCGCGTGGAGGTGGACGGCTGCGTGGTAATGGAGGGCACGGCGGTCCTGCTGTCGTGCACCGCCCCGGCAGGCACCACTTCCCGACTCAGCACCGCCACCCGCACAGCAAACACCACCACCGCCGCGTCAACCCACC
>JAJBVT010000029.1 GCA_020859685.1 Rikenellaceae bacterium | reverse complement strand
AATCATCCGATAATTATTTATTTTTATAAAATTAAATTTTTTTAATAACTAACTAACCTGCTTCCAACAAATGAAAAGGCTCGCAATCGGAATCGACATCGGCGGAACGAACACTGCATTCGGGCTGGTCGACCCCGAAGGGGAAATGTACGGCGAAAGCGTAATGTCGACAAAGCAGTTTCCCGACTTCGACCGCTATGTCGAAGAACTATATATCGGAATACAGAACCTGGTGCGGCAGTTGGACTGCCCGGTGGATATCGTCGGAGTAGGTATAGGCGGTCCCAACGCCAACCACTTTCACGGTACGATAGAGAACGCAGCCAATATCGTCTGGCAGGGGGTGGTGCCGGTGGTGGACCGGATGAAACGCTTCTTCCCCACGATTCCCGTCATTATCACTAATGATGCCAATGCCGCTGCCATCGGTGAAATGGTATACGGTGGTGCGAAGGGGATGAAGGATTTTATCGTCGTAACGCTCGGGACGGGCTTGGGAAGCGGCTTCGTCTCCAACGGGAAACTTATCTACGGCCACGACAGCTTCGCCGGTGAGTTGGGGCACGTTATCGTAAACCGTACCGGCCGCCGCTGCGGATGCGGGCGCAAGGGCTGCCTCGAGACCTATGCTTCGGCGACGGGGATAAAGCGCACGGTGTTCAAGCTGCTTGCCGACCATATAGAGGAGAGCGAATTTCGTTCCGTTCCCTACAACGAGCTTACGGCGGAAATGATTACCAAGGCGGCGCTCAACGGCGACCCGCTGGCCATAGAAGCCTACGAATATACCGGTATGATGCTCGGGCAGGCCCTTGCGGATGCCGTGGCAATCACATCGCCCGAAGCGATATTCCTCTTCGGCGGCCTTGCCAAAGCGGGAAAGTACATATTCGAGCCTACCCGTAAGTATATGGAAATGCACATGCTCGCCAATTTCCACAATAAGGTTAAGATTCTGCCTTCGGGCATCGACGGGAAGAATGCCGCGATACTGGGGGCATCGGCGCTCGTCTGGGACTCTGTAAAATAGTTAACTCGACCGGTGTGGGAAAGCCCCCGTGGTGTCGTGTTGAATGTCTTCAAAGAAACCAGCCGCTAAGGTTAGGCCTGCGGGGATTGGGGAGTAAAGGTATTACCGGCTTTGCCCGGTGAATCGCTCCGCTGGGGATAGGAACTTTATTCGATTTCAAAAGTAGCGCCCGCTGTCTCGGAGTATGAGGAGAGATTATCGAAGGTTTCCTGCCTGATTTTTACGGTAAGGTTATCGTTCCCGGTGCAGTATAAGTGCCGCAGGGCAGTGCTGGTGCGCAAGTCGAGAGATTGCAGGGTATTGTCGCGGCAATAGAAGGTCTCGAGCTTTGTAAGCCCGCCGGTATCGAGAACGGTCAGACGGTTGCCGTCGCAGTTGAGTGTCCACAGTGCGTCGCAGCCTGATATATCGAGTGCGGTCAGGTCGTTGCCCGAGCAGTGGAGGGTTCGGAGCGAAGCGAGGCCCGAAACGTCCAACTGCGTAAGCGAGCCATCCATGCAGCCGAAGGTAACCAGCGACCGGCAGTCACGGATATTCTCCACGGTCGTAAGCGGGTTTGCTCCGCACGAGAGCGAAACGAGAGCCGTCTGCCCGGCCAGATCGAGAGCCGATATACCGTTATTATCGATACTCAGCCGCAGAAGGTTCCCGGCCGGAGGAAGCCGCAGGACGGAAATCCCGGAGGAAGCCGCCTGAAGTTCCGTCAGAGCGCTGCATCCACTTACGTCGAGGGTCCGGATATTATTCCCGTTACAGTATATTTCCGTAAGCAGCGGATTGGCCGAGAGATCCAGCGAATTCAATCCCAGCCGGTTGCAGACAAGTGTTTTCAGACGGGGGTTCCCCGAAACATCGAGAGCCGTAAGTTTACCCACGCCCTCGTCCCGCGGCGTACACCACAGCTCTTCGAGCAGCGGGTTTCGCGTGACGTCGAGCGTTTCGATGGGATTGAAATTAGCGTTAAGTACCTTGAGAGTCGGATTGGCCGACATATCTATTTCCGATATAAGGTTCTCTGTGCAGTCGAGGTATTCGAGCGCGGTGAAGTATTCTATCCCCTCCAGTGAACGGATGCTGTGGTTGTTCAGTATCAGTTCGGTAACGAGCGACGCCTCGTACCGGGTGAAGACACTGTCCCCGTCGATATCGTAAAGTTCGAGGCAGAGGTTGTAGAAATTGGCATCGGTTATAAAAGGTTTGGACTCCTTATCGTCTTTACATGCGCTCGTTCCCGCAAGTAAAAGCAGTAACGGCAGAAGGTATGTCAGGAAATTTTTCATAGTCGGTATACGGCTGCGAATTTACGAAATTATGTGTACCCTTTTAAAATAAAACTTACATAAGGGGCCGGTTCACAGTATCGGCCGTCGTCCGCCCGGTGTCGGGCTGCTCCGGCAGGCCTGTTAAAGGTCCCTTGCATGGGTTTTGCATTATCCGTACCGGATTAGAGTTGCGCTTATGGATATAATCAGTGTTTTAATCGGACTCGCGCTGGTGGTTTACGGGGCGAATATCATGACCGATGGGGCCTCGGGTATCGCCACCCGGTTCGGGGTGTCGGAGTTTATAGTGGGTCTTACGGTGGTGGCCATTGGCACCTCGGTACCGGAACTGGTGGTGAGCCTGCTCTCCGCATTCCGTGGCGAGGACGCCATTGCGGTCGGTAACGTGGTCGGTTCAAACCTCTTCAATACACTCGTTATAGTGGGCGTCACGGCGATTATATTTCCGCTTGCGCTTACTTCCGACAATGTCCGCAAGGATATCCCGTTCGGGGTACTGGCGACGGTGGTTCTCCTTATCTGTGCGGGCGATATGTGGCTCGACCGGGCGACCGCTCCCGTCATAAGCCGGAGCGAGGGGCTGCTGATGCTCTGCTTCTTTGCGGTATTTATCGCCTACTCGGTCTATTCCGGGCTGGGGAGCGGCCGGACCGTCCCGGCGGGAACTTCAGCGGGCCTGAATCCCGAAGCGACCCATTTTGCCGGTTCGAACGCAGACCCGGTAACAGTTTCCGATACCTCTTCCGACTCGGGCAGAACCATAGACGGCTGTTCAGAATCGGGAACGGCCGGTATGGAAACCCGTGCCGGGGAAAAATTTTCTCCGTCCGCTGCCACGGAGTGTAGAGCGAAAACCCGCACTATATGGGTACTCGTACTTATGACCCTCGGCGGGCTGGCGGGGCTGGTCATAGGCGGGGAGCTGTTCCTGAATGGTGCGGTGTCGCTCGCCCGTCGGTTCGGTATCAGCGATACCGTAATCGCGGTCACCATCGTAGCGGGCGGCACCTCGTTGCCGGAGCTTGCGGCGAGCGTGGTCGCGGCTGTGAAAAAGAGGCCGGGTATCGCCCTCGGGAATATCCTCGGGTCCAACGTCCTCAATATCTTTATGGTGTTGGGTGCGAGCGCAACGGTAGCTCCCCTGAAGACGGGCGATATCGGAGTGGCCGACCTGCTGGTGGTGTTCCTTGCCGCTTCTCTCCTGTTCGTTGCGGCGTTTACCCTGCGTAAAAAACGCATCGACCGCGCGGAGGGGATAGTGTTACTTGTTTTCTATATAGCTTATATAATCTGGGTAATCGAGAGGTAACAAACCAAAGCCGGATGCTTTATCGGCATCCGGCTCGGAGTTTATCGGGAAATGCGGTCGCTACCAGACCTTTTCCAGTTCTTCCCTCATCTTATCCACCCCGGGGAACCCGGCCGTCTGGTAGGTCTTATTACCATCCCGGTCGAATATCATATATTGCGGTATTCCGGTGATATTGTACCGGGCCGTGAGGGCGGACCATTGGCTGTCGGTAAGGTAATAGTGTATACCGCCTATCTCGGGCAGCATCGACATCCATTTGCTCTCGGGCGAGGAGGAGTTGGAAATATAGAGCGTTACCACACCGTGGTCGGCCATTTCGGGTTTCAGCGGTTTTATGGTCTTCATTGCGTTCAGGCACGGCACACACCATGTGGCCCAGAAATCCACGAATACCGGACGGCCCTTGTAGTCGGCCAGTATGGCATCGAGTATCCGCTCGTCCGCTACCTGCGGGGTATCGTTTATCACGAAACCGCCCTCTTTCAGAGCCTTCTCCCGGGTTTTCATGGCCTTTTCGCGCATACTTTTATAGGCATTGGCATAGAAGGGCAAAGATGCCGATGAGAGGCCTTCCCATTCGGCCGGGGATGCTCCGGCTTCCGATTCCACCGCATCGAACGCCCGGTAGCTCTTTGACAGGTCCGTAATCAGACCGTCCCTGCCGCCGCTGAGTAGTTCTATAATAGCATCGGCCTGCCCTGGCGTGAAAGTATCCACATTTGCCACCGCCTGCCGCGGCAGGTTGAAGAACATGCCCGAATACATCCACCGCAGGTCGTTAAGGTCGAATCCGGAAAGCAGTTCGTAATCCTCGGGAGTTGCGTTCCTCACCTGAAACTGGATATCGTCCCTGCGTTTCTCCATATATTCGGAGTTGGAAAAAAACATCCGTTTGCTGGTTACGGCAATCACCGCCTGACTCTTGATATCCTGCCTGTAAACATCCCTGAGCTGCTCCGACACGTCGAGGGCGTCGATATCTTCCTCCATTCGACGGCATACCGACGTAATTAGCTCCCTGTATTTCTGGTCGGTCAGTCTCCATGTTGCCGGGTCGATTGCCGGTGCGTATATATCGTGCTCGTAACCATTGCCGGGCATATTGAGTTCGTTGTTCAGTTTTGCGTACACCCCGCGGAAAGCCGCGTAAGGTACCTCCGGAAGTGTCGAATACCGCGACTGCGTGGCACCGAAGGCGGGAATATCTATATGGACCTCGGCCTGCTCACCGGGCGAAAGTATCATTTTTGCCCTCGCTTCGTCTATAAACAGTGCTGCGTATGCTGTGCCGTACTGCTCCGATTCGAAGACGTAACGGCCGTTACCGAGGCTCTCCACCGGCCACTCGGAACGTTCGCCGGTCAGGAAATTAGCGACATACAGAACTTTTTGTTCCGGGAAATAGCTTTCGGGCGAACCGTGGAGTATAACCTCCACCCGTGTTTTACCCACCCGGAGCTCCGGCTCGGGCGTCTGCTCGCCGGGTTGCGGGACTTCGAAAGCCTTCAGGTCCGCGGGCAGGAGGTTTTTATAGGAGGCGTTGCCCGCGAGGTCTATACCCCATATTTTGAAACAGTCGTCACAGTCCGACTCTATAAGGTCGAAACTTACAGTTCCCTTCGGTAGCGGGTCGAACCAGAGGATAAAACCGTCCTCGCCGCTCTCGGGCATGTAGTGGCGTTCGTGTATTACGATTCCGTCTGCTCCTTTGAGCGGGTATTTAACTCCCCCGGCCTGAATATAGGTAGCTTCGTTTACGAATATCCACCAGCCGGGGTAGAAATAGGCGTTGATATAGAGGACGGTAGCCGTATCGTTCACGATTACTTTATCTATCTCCAGCGGGTTGGAGTTCCTTACGACCGTGTTCGGTCGTTCGATGATGCGGTCGCCTCCGGAACATCCGAGCAGGCAGATGGCGGCGACCACGATTAAGGCGGTTTTTTTCATAACGGTCGTTTTTTATTTCGGCAGGCATTACCCGCCTTAAAACTAAAGGTATAAATAATTGGCTGAAAAAGAGTACCAGGGCCCGGTTTTTCCTGTGACTGCCACGGATAGGGGTGCGGATATAAAAATCCCCCGGGAGTATAATTCCGGGGGAAATCGTTAAAGGCTTGACAAATAACCGGCGGGTATCAATACCCGAAAATCTCCTCCTGCGAGAGTATGGTGACGGGCCCGTAGGCCTCCATCGCTTCGAGGTCGAGGTCTTCGATATCACCCAGTAGTATATATGTATAGTTGCGGTCCTTAATCCACCGGCTGTGGAACTCCCGGATATCATCCAGCGTGAGGGATGGTATCTCTTCGAACACCGGCTTGTTGCGGTCGTAGTCTATCCCGAGGTCCCGGTTGCGGATATAACTGCTAAGGACGCTGGCCTTGATTATCCTGTCGGTACGGATGGTGGTGATTGTAGCGTCTTTTGCCAGACTGAGCGCCGCTTCGGATTCGGGCATATTGTTAAGAATATCGTGGAACGCTTCGACGGCATCGGTCAACTTGTCGTTTTGCGTGGCGATAACGGCCTGAACGTAATAGGGCAGTGTAAGCCTTGCGGGTGAATAGAGGTAAGCCCGGGCCATATATGCCAGCCCGCGGGCCTCGCGCATCTCCTGGAATACGATAGAGTTCATACTCCCGCCGAAATATTCGTTGAAAAGCCTCATCCGGGGGTCCATTGCAGGGTTATAGAACTCTTCGGTGTTGGAGAGCTGTGCGTAGTAGACCTGCGCGGCGTCGTAATTCACCACCAGCACCTTACTGTCGCCGGTGGGCTGGTATTCGTATCGTATCAGTTCCGGTACGGGTTCCAGCCGGGCGGGAACGTGGTGGAACTTTTCGATTCCGGCAAGGAGTTCGTCGCCGGAGAGAGGTCCGTAGTAGGTAATCCGATGCTCCATCCGGGTCAGCGAACGGATGCGCGACAGCAGTTCCTCCGGTGTCAGCGCGGCCAGCTGCTCTTCCGACAGAACGTTGGTCAGCGGCGATTTCGGGCCGTAGAGGGCATAGTTGGCCAGGGCGCTGAAATTGGCCGACTGGTTGAGTTTCGCGTCGGCACGCGCCTTGAGGATGTCGGCCTTCATATTTTCGAGGGCTTCGGCATTGGGCTGTGCGTCGGCAAGGATGGATTCGAGCAGCTCGGCCGCCCTTTCCATGTTTTCCCCTAAGCCGCGCAGGGTTATCTGCGAACGCTCGGCGCCCGAGGATACCGAGAACGAACAGGCCATATTGTAGAACTCCCGGCCTATGTCTTCCGGACTCATCGTGCTGGTCCCGAGGTAGTCGAGGTAGTCGAAGGCGATGTTCATCGCCGGGTCGTTGTTCGAATCGGTCTCGTATACGTACGACAACTCGAACAGGTCATTGGTCGGGTTCTGTTTGTAAAGCACCTCGATGCCCGACTTGCCGGTGAACCGGCCCATATCGCGGTCGTAATCCACGAAGACGGGTTCTATCGGTTCCACCTCTTTCAGGCGGATGCCGCGCAGAAATTCGCTCTCGCTGTCACGGTTCACGGCGATAGGGGTAATTTCCGGGGCCGATATCTTCATCTCGCCCGGGTCACGGCCTTCGCGCTTGTAGATAACGAGGTAGTTATCGTCCCGCATCAGCCGGTTGGCCGCCTCCACGATATCGGCTTTGGTTATACGGCTCATCCGTTCGAGCTGGTGTACTTCGTCTTCCCACTCCAGTCCGTTCACGAAAGTCTCCACGAACCAGTCGGCCCGCTTGCTGTTCGAATCGGTCAACTGCATGAAGTAGGCCTTGAAGTTATTGATGGTGGCCTCGAGCAGCTGCTCGTCGAAGTCGCCGCGGCGCAGCTTGTCTACCTCGGCGAGAAGCAGAGAGCGCACCTCGTCGAGGGTCTGCCCGGCCTTCGGGTACCCGGCCACTATCACCACCCCGTGGTCGGCCAGCGGGGAGTAGTATCCATAGGCCCCGAGTACCTTCTGCTGCTGCATCAGGTCGAGGTCTATAAGCCCGGCGTCGCCGTTATAGAGGACCGAGGTGAGGATATTAAGGACATCCGCGTCTTTGTCGCGGTAGCCGCCCGCCCGCCATGCGAGGACGATGTTCTCGGCGTCGTTGCCCCATATCTCCTCCTCGATCGGCGAGGTTATCGGTTCCAGTTCCCCGAGGGTCTGCACTTCGGGCAGGTCGTAGTTGGGTACCATATCGCCGAAATATCGGTCGATGGTGGCGATCATCTCGTCCGGGTCGAAATCGCCCGACAGGCAGATGGCCATGTTGTTGGGTACGTACCAGATGCGGTGGTAGGCTTTGATATTGGTTATGGATGGATTTTTAAGGTGCTCCTGCGTGCCGAGCACGGTTTGCGTGCCGTACGGATGGACCGGATAAAGGGCGGTGAGCATGGCCTCCATCACCTTCATACCGTCGTTCGTTAGGTACATGTTCTTCTCCTCGTACACCGTCTCGAGTTCCGTGTGGAACCCCCTTATCACCGGGTTGCGGAACCTGTCGGCCTGTATCATCGCCCAGTTTTCCACCTGGTTGGACGGTATATCCTCGATATATACAGTCATATCGTAACCCGTGTAGGCGTTGGTTCCGGTGGCCCCGATTGCCGACATCAGTTTGTCGTACTCGTTGGGGATAGCGATGGTAGAAGCCACAAAGCTCAGGGAATCGATGGTGCGGTAGATGGCTGCCCGCTCCTGCTCGTCCGTTGTATTGCGGTATACTTCGAACTGCCGTTCAATCTCGTCCAGCAGCGGTTTCTCCGCCTGGTAATCCTGCGTACCGAACTTCTCGGTCCCTTTGAACATCAGGTGTTCGAAATAGTGGGCCAGCCCGGTGGTCTCCGCCGGGTCGTTCTTCGCGCCGACTTTGACGGCGATATAGGTCTGAATCCGCGGGGTCTCTTTGTTGACCGCCATGTAGACCTTCAGTCCGTTATCGAGCGTGTATATCCGCGCATTGATTGGGTCGCCTTCCACCGAGTCATAACGGTACTGTCCCGTCGAGGCGAGCGACCAAAGCACCGTCACCGCTGTGAGCAACAGGAATTTTATGTTCAATTTCATATCGGGTTTATTAAATTATTTACCGGCACAAATTTACGTCAATTTACCCCATTACCTACCGGCCGAGAATATAATATTTTTACGAATTTGCCCCGTCCTTGACCGCAGACAAAAATCGTGGGCCTGAAAACAACGTATCGACACGTTGTTTCAGGCCCACGGTTGGAACGTTGGCGGGCGGAACGGATTATTTAACCAGCCGGTTGGTCGCCGTATCGGGAAACACGACCCAAGGTTCGAAGGTTTTGGCCTCTTCGAAACTCATCCGGGCATAGGAGATTACTATAATCACATCGCCTACGGCCGCCTTACGGGCCGCAGGGCCGTTGAGGCATACACATCCGCTGCCGCGCTCACCCTTTATAATATAGGTTTCGAGCCTCTCGCCGTTGTTGGCGTTCACTATTTGCACCTTCTCGCCGGGTATCATATTGGCGGCATCGAGCAGCTCCTCGTCTATTGTGATACTACCCACATAATTGAGGTTGGCCTCGGTGACGGTCACCCGGTGTATTTTGGATTTTAGGACTTCTATTTCCATCGCTATATGAAACGTAAATTGTCAATAAGCCGGACTGTACCGGCCTGTACCGCCACACAGCCCTGTACCCCGCCTTCCTCGTCCCACGAACGGGCCGGGGCGAGGGTATGGGCGTTCACGAGCCTGAAATATATAACTTCCAACAATTGCTCCGAATTTATCTCCTCCGTCACCCTCCGTTCCACCTCGGCGACCGACAGGGAAGACCCTTTCGCAAGTGCTTCACGGACTTCTTGTGCGGCGCGGTCCATGGCGCGGTAAATCGCCGGTGCCGCGGCCCGGTGGGCGGGGTCGAGCAGGGTGTTGCGCGAACTCATCGCCAGCCCGTCGTCTTCGCGCACCGTGGGGCAGGCCACTATATCGAGACCGTAACCGCACTCCCTGCACATTGCCCGTATGACGGCGACCTGCTGGAAGTCCTTCTCCCCGAAATAGGCCCTGTCCGGCCGCACGAGGTCGAAAAGGCGGCTGACCACCTGAGCCACGCCGTTGAAATGGCCGGGACGCGTGGCCCCCTCCATAACTTCGCTCACACCAGCAAGAACGAAGACCCGCGTATCGGGTTCCGGGTATATCTCCTGTGGCGCAGGCATAAAGACTATATCCGTCCCTGCCTTATCGAGAAGCCGTATATCCTCCTGCGGGGTGCGCGGATAGCGCTCGAGGTCTCCCGGGTCGTTGAACTGGGTGGGATTTACGAAAACGCTTACCACCACCACCCGGTTCTCCCGCCGCGCCCGCTCCACAAGCGATATATGCCCCGCGTGCAGCGCACCCATAGTGGGGACAAAACCCCTCGGACGTCCGTTCCTTACGGCCAGAGCCTCGGCCAATGCGGCGCGTGTGGTTACGATTTCCATCTCTTTTCTCAGCTTTCCCGGGTGCGGGTTGGTACGGCACTGCACGTTTTTTGCCCCTATACCCCGGTGAACGGCGCTGCAAAGTTAGAAATTAGATTAGAAATAACCTTGATTTCGGGCAAATTCTATAACTTTGTGAGAATCAAAAAAGAGCGCCATGATTAAATATTTATCACTTACAGTTATGTCTTTGACTTTTATAACGATAGCCTCCTGCGGACACGGTCCGGAAACGGTGGAGACCGGCCGGTGCTGGACGGTGGACCGTTTCGACGATATCAAGGTCCTCCGGTACGAGGTACCCGATTTCGACTCGCTCACCCATGACGAGAAGATGCTCGTCTATTACCTGAGCCGCGCGGCGCTGTGCGGCAGGGATATCCTCTACGACCAGAACTGCCGGTATAACCTGCCAGTACGCAGGACTCTGGAGGCGATGTACGAATACGGAGACACCGACCGTAATTCGGCCGACTGGCAGGCGTTCGAGAAGTATCTCAAAAAGGTCTGGTTCTCCAACGGTGTGCACCACCACTACTCGAACGATAAATTTGTTCCGGAATTTTCGGAAAGCTACTTCGACGCCCTGCTATCGTCCACCCCGCAGGAGCGCTTCCCGGACGATTACGGTACTTTCGAGGAGTTGACGGGCATAGTGAGGCAGGTGATTTTCGACCCCGATTTCGTACCGGTAAGGGTTAACCAGCAGTCCGGTATAGATATGCTGGCCGCCTCGGCCATGAATTATTACGAAGGGGTGACCCAGCGTGAGGCCGAGAGGTTTTACAATGCCATGACCGATCCGAACGACGACACCCCCATATCGTACGGGCTTAACAGCAAACTTACCAGAGACGAGGACGGCAACCTCGTGGAACGGGTTTGGAAGGTGGGCGGTATGTACTCGCCCGCAATCGAGAAAATAGTCTACTGGCTGGAAAAGGCGCAGGATTACGCCAACCCGGTGCAGAAGGCCTCCATAGAGAAACTTATCTCGTTCTACGTTTCGGGCGACCTTCGCGAATACGACGAGTTCAACATCATGTGGGTGCAGGATACCCTGTCGAGGGTCGATTTCGTCTGCTGTTTCACCGAGACCTACGGAGACCCGCTCGGGCTGAAAGCCTCGTGGGAGGCGATGATAAACTTCAAGAACATAGAGGCCACCCGCCGCACCGAAATAATCAGTGCCAACGCCCAGTGGTTCGAGGATAACTCGCCCATCGACGACCGCTTTAAAAAGAGTGAGGTGAAAGGCGTATCGGCCAAGGTGATTACGGCCGCCATGCTGGGCGGCGACTGCTACCCGGCCACCCCAATCGGGGTCAACCTGCCCAATGCCGACTGGATAAGGCGCGACTACGGTTCCAAGTCGGTAACCATCGAGAACATCACCGATGCCTACGAAGAGGCGGGCAAGGGTACCGGATTCCTCGAAGAGTTCATGCTACGTGAAGAGGACCGCGAGAGGATAGTAAAATACGGTTCGCTGGCGGATAACCTGCATACCGACCTGCACGAATGCCTCGGGCACGGTTCCGGCCAACTGGCCCCGGGAGTGAAGGGCGACGAGCTGAAGAATTACGGTTCGGCCCTCGAAGAGGCCCGTGCCGACCTGTTCGCCCTCTATTATATCGCCGACCCCAAACTTATGGAGCTCGGCATCGTCGCCTCCCCCGACGTTGCGTGGGCCGAATACTCACGCTACATAATGAACGGGATGATGACCCAGCTCAGCCGCGTGCAGCCCGGGAAAAATATCGAGCAGGCACATATGCGTGACCGGCAGATGATAGCCCTGTGGTGTTACGAAAAGGGAAAAGAGGACAACGTAATCGAGAAGGTGGTCGTGGACGGCAAGACATACGTGGTGGTCAACGATTTCGAGAAACTGCGCGGCCTGTTCGGGCAACTGTTGAAAGAGGTACAGCGAATCAAGTCCACCGGCGATTTCGAGGCTGGCCGCCGTCTTGTCGAAACTTACGGCGTACAGGTGGACCCGGAGCTGCATGCCGAGGTGCTCGAACGCAATGCCGCGCTCGACCTGGCGCCCTATTCCGGCTTTATCAACCCAGTATACAACCCCGTGATGGAGAACGGCAACATCGTGGATATTCAGGTGGAATACCCGGACAGCTATGTAGACCAGATGCTCGAATACTCCAAACACTGGTCGTTCCTGCCTTCGAAGAATTAGGGCCCTCAGTTCCGGGACGGCGCCCGTATGGGAAGAAGTTGCGGCGGTCGTTGCGGTGTATCGCCGTCCGGCTATTATTTATCGACCGCCTTTCGGCCCGGCATTATGACTGCGCAGCGGCGGACCACCACCGGTGTATCCCCGCACGGGATGGCGAGACCGCAGGTGTGGTTCGGCCCGGATGGGCACCGCTTCCGGCGGAGGCTTTTACCGTGGAGCCGTTTAAGGGGATATGTATTACATAATATATTGTCTCAATTCAGTAAGCCGACTTAAATTAGTGTCTCTCTTGTCGATGGTTTCCTGAGAGTGAAAAATTTGTAGTACATAATACCGAACTGAACGGATTATATAACACATAATATTAACCCGGAGCCGTCCGGCCCAAACTTAAATAGCTTATGGCACGACAGGTTTTCTATGCCGACCGGACCAAGTGGCTGGTCCTTAACCTGAAAATTATTATCGCATTTGCGGTTTTCGCCGTATTCCTCTGGTGGCTTTTCACTCAATACCATGATTTTTATTCGCTACTGGGTTCGATCCTATGTGCGGCGGGTACAGTGGTAAGGGTGGTGATTTACCTGGTTTACCGTCCCTACCTAACGGTCGACGACGGGGTGCTTAAAATGATAAGGGTAGAGTTCCCATTCGCTGAGGTGGTCGACGTACAGCACACCGGCGAGGAGTATGCGTTCTTCCTGGCCTCCCGCCGGCGAATAATAGTGAGCGTGGAAACTTTCTCGGAGGCCGATAAGAAGGCCATCGACAAGCTGCTGTCCGAGGAGTGCCTGAAATACCTTGCCGCTCCGGATGCCAAAGAGAAAATAGCCGATGCCAACGACGTGAGTAAATTTGAGTTCAGCATCCGTGCGAGACATTCGTCCTGGTTTTATCCCTTATATGTATTCATTACCGCAATAATGGCCATAATTGCATTCGTGACTATCATGATGCGGATAACCGGCTCGTTCGCACCGCTGTATCCGTTATTTAAAATGATTCCCGTATGGTTGGTCTGCTATTTAATCGAAAGGTACCTGCCTCGCCGCGAGCTTTCATTCCGCGGCGACCGCTTCACGCTGTCCCGGAATGGGAAGGTACTGAAATCTTTCGACCGGTCGGAGGTGGAAGGGGTAGGCTTCGACCCGCAGGGAGGTAAGAATTATATGTTTTTCCGCCTTGCCGGGAAAAATAAAAAATTAATAATTCCTTTCCTGCCGTTCGGGAGGAAGCAGATAAAGTTCATAGTACAAACGGTACGCAGCATCTTTTTCCTTCCCGAAAAACCGGCCCATGGGAATAAGTTGTTCGGCTTCTGAAGTTTGCCTGTCATATTTCAAAACAGCGGTAAATGGCAGTATACGCAAAATTCTCATCCGATAAAAGCCGGTGGTGGCTGACAAGGTTGTCGGTAGTGCCTGCGGGCTTGGCCTTGCTTGCGTTTTTCCATTGGCTCTCCGGGCGAACCGGTGAGAATTACATGGCCGGCGGGGGGATGATGGTCGTTCTGCTCCTTATCGTTCTCTATCAGGAGGGCTTCTTCCGGATGCACCGGCTCATAATTCGCTACGGTGAGGTTCGGTCCGGTAAGGAGCGGTTCCATTTTCCCGACGTCGTGGACGTCCACAGGGAGAAAAAAAGGTATGTGTTTTTTCTCTCCGACGGCAAGCGCGTCCGTATTCCGACATACCAGTACTCGCGGGCAGACAGGGAAAAAATCGATAGCATTTTCGCCGAGGAGTTCCTCAGTAACCTCAGCCGTCCCGGTGCCGCCGAAAAGATAGCCGCGGCTTATGACAATAAGGAGCACGAGTTCTCGGTACGGGCGCAGTTTTCGGCGGTTTTTTCGGTTTACATAGGTTCCTTCACCGCTTTTATGGCAGTATTCGGAGGGATAACCGCAATAATTATCCTTACGGATTTATTTTCGGCCGACGGGCAGGTTAACCTGCGGGACTTCATACCTTTTTCGGTATGCCTCGGGGTATGGCTGGTGGGTATGATTATCGAATTATCCCTGCCGAGGGACGTGTTTTCTTTCCGCGATAATGTCTTTACGGTTGTACGTAACGGGAAAGAGGTCGTATCTTTGCCCTTCGGGTCGGTGACCGAGGCGAAGGTGGTAATAGCAAGGAATACATTCAAACTGGAGTTCCGGACCAGGGAATCGCGTAAACCGGTAACGGTGGAGATGCGCCAGTTCGCCCGTAAGGACCGGGAGATGATAGAGGAGAAGGTTCGGGCGCTGTTCTCGCTTCCACCGTCCCGTCCGGCCGACCAGAATGTTATATAAGCCCCGGCGCCGGAACAGTTCGGGCGCATGGGCCGATACGGATGAAAAGCTACAAAGCCAGCGGGATAGTCCTGCACACTGTAAAATACGGGGAGACGTCGGTAATCCTCTACCTGCTCACCGATACGGTAGGCAGGCAAACCTATATGGTGCAGGGTGCCCGAGGCGGCCGTTCGAAGGGCAACCGCGGCGCCCTGTTCCAGCCCATGTTCCTGCTGGACCTCGTGGGGCTGGAATCGCCCCGGATGGAACTGCACCGGATCCGCGAAGTGCGGCCCGCCGTACCGCTCACCACAATTCCGTTCGATATCCGCAAGAGCACCATATCGCTCTTTATGGCCGAAGTTATCTACCGGCTGGTGCGCGAAACGGAGCCCGAAAGCCCTATCTATGGATTTGTCCGCGGGGCTGTCGAGGCCCTCGACGCGATGGACGACGGCGTGGCGAATTTCCATATCTGGTTCTTGGCCAAACTCAGTCCCTACCTCGGATTCTGTCCCGGCAATGAATACTCGGACGGTTTCCGGTTCGATATACAGGAGGGCCTGTACGCCCCGCTCGAACCCCCGCACGGGATGTCGTTCGACCGCGAGAATAGCCGCCTGCTCGATGTGCTGATGCAGTGCGGCGTGGAACAACTCCAGGATATCAGGCTCTCGCGCGAAAAACGCTCGGCGTTTCTCTCCGCCATGATATCATACTTCTCCTACCATCTGGACGGCATCCATAATATCCGTTCGGTACAGATCCTCCGCGAAGTTTTTTGAAGTCCGGCCGCGGCAACCCGGTCGGCCAAGACGGCAGTACAGTAAGAAACCGGTTTCTCACTGCGGGCGGGTAAAAGAAAGACAGGTTGGTAATCAGTCCGTATTGCGCCGTGCGCCGCCGAGGCGGGGACAGCGCGTGAAAGGTTTTTCGCGGTCGAAAAGGTAACGGTAGGTGGCGTGCAATTTATGCTTTTTCGCACATACGTAGTTCTCCACCATACGCATCATTACCGGATTGAAGTCGCCGACCCATGCCAGTTCGAGTGTCTTGTACTTGAGGTTGCCGGAGCCGATGAGTTTCTCGAACTCGTACATCATACCCGATTCGATACCTTTGCCGTGGAACTCGGGTACCACACCGAAAATAACGCCGAATACGCGGTCGGCCTTGCGGGTAAATTTGAGCATGGACAGAAGCCGCAGCCCGTTGAACCAGTTCATCCGCCCCCGGAAGCGTCCGATAAGCCGGTTCAGGTCGGGGACCATAATAAAGAAACCTATCGGCTCGTCGTTGAAATAGGCGAAGTAGATAAGTTTCTCGTCCATGATGGGCCTCATTTCGCGGAGCATCTTTTGGGTCTTTTCGCGCTCCATCGGCTTTACGCCGGGGAAGTGCGCCCAGGCCTTGTTGTAGACAAGGCGGAAATCGTCCGCCGCCTGATCGAGGTTCTTTTTGTCGATATGGGTAAAGCGGTAGCCCGGCGTCTCCCGAAGGCGTTTCACGCGTTCATAGACGGCACTGCCCAGTTCGCCCGATACGAGATTTCTGATGTATGTATGCTGGTAAAAGTAGTTCCGGAAGCCGTAGTTCTCGAACAGCTTTTTGTAGTAGTGGAAATTGTACGGGTTGGCATAGAGGGGCTGAAATTCGAAGCCCTCGATAAGCAGCCCCCACCACTGGTCGCGCTCGCCGAAATTTATAGGACCGTCCATCGCTTCCATGCCCTTCGATGCGAGCCAATCCCGCGAGGCGTCAAACAGCATATCGGCAGCGGCCTGGTCGTCGATGCACTCGAAGAAGCCGCACCCGCCGGTGGGCTGCTCGTTCATCGCCGCCACCTCGCGGTTGTAGAACGCCGCTATCCTTCCGGCCACCCTGCCTTCGCCGTCGCGCAGCAGCCACCGGACGGCTTCACCGTCGGCGAGCAGCTCGTTTCGCGCCGCATCGAACCGGCTCTCGATATCCTTGTCCCACGGGTGGACGTAGTAGCGGTTGCCGGCATAGAGCCGTTTGGGCAGGTCGAGAAATTCGCGTACCTGTCTTTTGGAGCTTACGGTTTCAAGGATGTATTTGGCCATTTTGCGGTCCGGATATTGTAGGTTCGAGGGCTCGCCCTCCGGTGGGTAGGGGCCAAAGTTACTAAACTTTCCTTAATTTGTCTATTTTTGTAAAGCGCCACCGCATTGGCGGTTATTAACCAACGGCAAGAGGAGACTCGGCTTATGACGGACCCGATAATGCCCGGCAGGGAGGATGAGACCGATTACAGGTCGCTGATGCAGAAACGTATCCGTAGCATCCTGCTGATATGCAGCAGCTACGATGCGTACATACTCGAAGAGGACGGACATATAGAATCGCAGATAAACAGCGAGTATATGGACCTCAACCTGAGTAATCCCCCATCGTTCACAAGGGTTGCGACCACCGAAGAGGCCCTTGCCGAATTGGAGTCCGGAGGAGACTTCGATTTGGTTATCAGTATGTATAACGTCAGGGAGACGGACGTTTTCTCGTTTGCCAAAATCGTGAAGGAGCTGCGCCCCGGGCTGCCGGTAATCCTGCTGACCAGCTTTTCGCGCGATATCACCGAAAAGATTAATTCGCACGACCGCTCGGCCATCGACTACATATTTTTCTGGTACGGCAGTGCGGACCTGATACTGGCCATAATCAAGCTCATCGAGGACCGGATGAATGCCGACGACGACATCCTGCGGCACGGCGTGCAGTCCATCCTGCTGGTGGAGGATTCGGTCCGTTACTACTCCACCTACCTGCCCGCCATCTATAAACTGGTACTCACACAGAGCAACGAGTTCCTCAAGGAGGCCCTGAACGAGCAGCAACAGATGCTCCGGAAACGGGCCCGGCCCAAGATATTGCTCGCCACCAACTACTCGGAGGCGGTGGAACTCTACGACAAGTACAAAAAGAATCTGCTCGGAGTGATATCCGACGTGGGGTTCGTGGTCAACAAGAACGATGCGCCGGAGGCGGAGAAACTCGATGCCGGGATAGAGTTGTGCAGACTTATAAAAAAGGACGACCCGTGGATGCCCTTCCTTCTTCAATCCTCGCAGGAGAGTATCAGGGAGGTGGCCGACCGGTTAGGGGTAGGGTTTATCGTGAAATACTCGAAGACCCTGATTATGGAATTGTCGGAGTATATCAGCCGGGAGTTCCGTTTCGGCGATTTCGTGTTCAGCGATCTGGAAACCGGCGAACCTATCGCCCGGGCGCACGACCTTCGGCAGATGCAGAAGGTGCTGGCCGAAATACCGGACGAGGTGCTGATGTTCCACGCTTCCCAGAACCACCTGTCGAAATGGCTCTACTCGCGCGGCCTGTTCTCGATTGCCGCGGCGATGAAACAGCGCCCGTTCGACTCGTTCCGGTCGGCTGCCGAAATGAGGGAATATATCCGCAACACCATCCGCGACTACCGTATCCTGCTCGGGCAGGGCGTGGTGGCCCGGTTCGACCCGGAGACCTACAACGAAACCATCGGGTTCGCCCGCATCGGCGACGGTTCGCTCGGGGGCAAGGCCCGCGGGCTGGCCTTCTTCAACAATATGTTGCAGAAATACAATTTCTACGACAAATACCCGGGGGTCCGTGTCCTGATTCCGCGCACGGTCGTTATCGCGACCGACTATTTCGACCGGTTCGTAAAGGAGAACGGGCTCAAATACGTTATCAACTCCGACATATCGGACGAGGAGATACTCTCCGAGTTCGTCAGTTCACGCCTTCCCGAGGAGCTTGTCCGAAGCCTGCGTACCCTTATTAAATATACCCGCAGCCCGCTTGCGATCCGCTCCAGCTCCAAACTCGAAGACTCGCATTACCAGCCCTTCGCCGGTATCTACTCGACCTATATGATACCGAATACCGATAACCCGGACCAGATGCTCCGCCTTCTGGGTAAGGCGATAAAGAGCGTCTACGCCTCGGTCTATTTCGCCGCCAGCCGCGCCTATATCACCGCCACGTCGAACCTTCTGAGCGAAGAGAAGATGGCCGTGGTTATCCAGCAGGTGTGCGGAACGGAGGACGACGGATATTTCTTCCCGACCCTCTCGGGTGTGGCCCGGTCGCTCAACTTCTACCCCATAGGCGACGAGAAGCCCGAAGACGGGGTGGTGAACGTGGCCTTCGGGCTCGGGAAGCTGGTGGTGGAGGGAGGCCAGACCCTCCGGTTCTCGCCCCGATACCCCAAAAACGTGCTCCAGCTCTCCACACCGGAACTCGCCCTGCGCGATACCCAGCGCGAAATGTACGCCCTCAGCCTGAAACCTGAAGAGTTCAAAACCTCCATCGACGACGCCGTGAACCTGCGCAGGTTCGAAATCAACTCGCCCACCGTACGCGCTTTCCGCAACCTGAAACATGCCGCATCGACGTGGGATATGCAGAACCAGGCCATTTCGGACAGCAGCTTCACCGAGGGGCGCAAAATAATAACCTTCTCCCGAATCCTGAAATACGACACCTTTCCCCTGGCAGAGATACTGCGCGACCTGCTCCGGATGGGCGCCGGGGAGATGCGTACCCCGGTGGAGATGGAATTTGCCGTGAACATGGACGTCCCCCCGGGCCGCGACGCCGTTTTCAACTTCCTGCAAATAAGGCCCATCGTGGACACCCACGGCGAGAACACCCTCGACTGGAAGAATGTCGACACCTCCGGTGCCCTTATCTATTCCGAGGACGCACTGGGGCTCGGCGCAATCGAACAGGTGCGCGATATAGTTTATATCCGCACCGGGGCGTTCGAGGCCAGGAATACCGAGAAAATGGCGGCCGAACTCCGTAAGCTAAATTCCCGCATGGCGGAGCAGGATGCCGGTTATGTGCTGGTAGGTCCCGGTCGCTGGGGCTCCAGCGACCCGTGGCTGGGCATCCCCGTCCGCTGGCCCGATATATCACAGGCCCGCGTCATCGTCGAAATGGGGCTCGAGAATTTTCGTGTCGAACCCAGTCAGGGTACCCACTTCTTCCAGAACCTTACCTCGTTCGGCGTAGGCTATATGACCATAAACCCCTTCTCGGGCGACGGCTCGTTCGACTCCGCGACACTCGACGCCATGCCCGCCACAGAAGAAGGCGAATACTTCCGCCGCGTCCGCTTCGATAATCCCCTCTACATCTTCGTCGACGGCCGCAATAGCAAAGCCGTCGTGAAAGTGGGGTAACCATGCTTTAACTGTTCTCTTTTGTAAAAGAGAACCAGAAAACTATTACGAGATACTGCGTATCTCATGAACTCCCATTGCATTTGAAAACAGGGGTGCCAGTCGTCGGCTGGCACCCCTGTTTTCAAATGCATAAAGAAATCATCGGAAACAAAGTTTCCGTAAAAGTTCTTTGGTACTTTCTTACAAGAAAGTACGGTCAGAGTAAGGGTTTATCCCACTTTCACGACGGCTTTACAGCCATTTTCGCCAGCGGAAGAAGATAAAGGTGACGGCCATAATGAGCAGCATAAGGCCCAGGGCGTAGTAGTAGCCGTAGGTCCAGGAGAGTTCGGGCATGATTTCGAAGTTCATCCCGTAGATACTGGCTACCATAGTGGGGGGCATGAAAAAGAGTGCGGCGACGGTGAAAATTTTGGTCACTTTTGTCTGCTCGATATTGATAAGGCCGAGGGCGGCGTCCTGGATATAGTCGAGGCGTTCGGAGTTGAAGTCGGCATGATTTATCAGGGAGTTTACGTCCTTAATCATGAGCGACAGTTTGGGGTAGATATCGTTCGGGAAGCGGTCGCTGCGCAGGATGCCGGAGAGTACCCGTTGGCGGTCGAAGATATTTTCGCGGATAAGCATGGTGTTCTCCTGCAAGGAGTTGATGCGCTTTATGATATTCTGCTCCATGCGGTCGCTGCCGCTTATATCGCGGCTAAGGAGCTTAATCTGCTTCGCCACGGCTTCGATAAGGTCGGCGTCGAAATCTATTCGGACCTCGAGGATGGAAATTAGCAGGTGATAGCCGGTGGGGAAGTTCTTGTAATTCATCTGGAGCCGTTTGGCTACCTCCTGAAACGTCCTCGACTCGTGGTGGCGCAATGAAACGAGTACCCCTTCCGTTACCATAAAAGATACCGGTTCGACCGCGAACCCTTCATCGGACGGGATGAAGAAGTTGGAATTGGAGATGATGGCGTTCTCGGTCTCGGAGTATTTCGAAGAACTCTCGATCTCCTCAATCTGCTGGCGGGTCTGCAGCGTGGTCTCGATAAAGGCCTCGACCTCCTTCTGTTCCTGTACCGTGGGGTCCATGAGGTCTATCCACAGCACGTCGTCGTAACCGAGTTCGTCGAATATCCTGACGTCCACGTTGCGGATAATCTTGTTGAATTGTTTGAGGTATATGGTTATCATCTTCCTCGTGAGGTTTGGGTTAATATCCGGATTCGGGAGAATGGGCAAATTTAGCCGTCGATACGGCGCGGCCTTATCCTCTTCAGCCGGGATTGGGCGGCGGTTGGAACCTCCGTCCTTTTTCGAGGAAAAGAGAGAGGGCCTCGCGTTTGGGTGCGTCGAGGTTGAAATCTATGTTTTCAGTCAGGTAGTCCCGGGCGTAACTCTTTCCGCTGTGGCCGTAATAGCTGATAGCCTGGGGAATATGCGCCACGCCGTATTCGAGCGACCCGGTAAGGGCTCGTACCGCTTCCTGCGGAACCCCGCGACGGGCAATCCACACCGCGAATACGAACGGAAGGCCGGTAAGTTCCCGCCAGCACACGGCCAGGTCCCACGTACGGGCAAACCGGCCCTCGTAGTCGAAAACCTTGTCACCGATTAGCAGGAAAGCGTCGCCGGGCTGTGACCGGTCGACAGCAGTGTAGTCGTCCAGTTGGAGGAACTCGGGCCGGATACACCACAATTCCTCGCACAGTATCCGTATAAGAAGCGCAGAAGTGCGCGAATGGCTGTCCAGCCATATACGGGATATCCGGCCCATATCCGAGTCGGACATCAGCGTCACGGTCCGGACAGGGCCGTGGGCACCGATACAGTAAGGTGTAATTATTTCGGCATCCGGAATGCCCGGGACAGCGGCCGCCGGGACGAGGGCGATATCGGCCTCACCGTCCGTAAACGCCGTTACGCAACGGGCGGGCGGAGACAATATCAACCCGGTACGCAACAGGTGCGCATGCTCCATACCGTAGATAAACGGCACTGTGTTCAGGTACGATACCGCTGCGACTCTCCCCGGGAACATCATCCATATATTTGCGCCTGTTGGTTGATTGTCGCGGCCTGATTCACCCAGACCGCCCGACAGCCCCAAAGGTAGTAAATTTATTTTTACCGGGACCCGGATCTTCGATGGACGCGCGATGGTTTATGCTTATGCACCGTATAGTTAAATTAATTCCTAATTTTACCGGTCGATGGCCGTTATCAGCGAAAAAATCTATGCGGAGGTTATCCTGCCGTTGTTATCGGGAGGGTACACTTACCTCGTGCCGTCCGGGTTGGCCGCGGATGTGATGCCGGGCTGTTGTGTGACGGTGCCGCTCGGCAAGTCGAAGGTTTACACCGGAGTTGTGCGCTCGGTGGGTACGGACCCGCCCCCATCCGGTAACCTGCGGGAAATAATCGCCGTGCAGGGCGACGTGCCGCCTGTGAATGAGACGAGGCTGAAACTGTGGGAATGGGTGGCGGACTACTATATGTGCAGCGTGGGCGAGGTAATGCGGGCGGCCCTGCCGTCGGCGTTTAAACCGTCGGGATGGAGCGGCGAGGAGGTGACCGGAAAAGAGTACCGTACTCCGACCGAAACTCACCTGACGCTGGGACTTGCCGCGCGTGACGAAGAGGCGCTTAACGAGGCCTTCGAGAACCTCTCGAAACGTGCCCGTTCGCAATACGAGGGCCTTCTGCTTTTGGTACGACTGCTCGGGGAGGACGACCCGTTCGGCCGGTCGGTGCCGCGGCGGCTGGCGGATATTCCCTACGGCGTCCTGCACCAGTTACAGTCTAAGGGATATGTGGCCCGGCGGGAGGTCAAGGCGGGTCCGGCCGCGGTGGCTTCGGAGTTTGCCGGGTTGCCGCAATTGTCGCCCGCCCAGGAAACGGCTCTCCACGGCATACGCGAACATTTCCGGGAGCGGGATGTGGTGCTGCTTCACGGTGTTACGGGAAGCGGCAAGACCGAAATTTATATCCGGCTGATAGCCGAACAGCTATCGGCGGGCAAGGATGTTTTGTACCTGCTTCCCGAAATAGCCATGACGGCCCAGTTGGTCGCGCGTATCAGGAAGTTCTTCGGCGACCGGGTGGTGCCGTACCATTCGAGTTACACCCGCACCCGCAAGACCGCTGCTTATATGCGGGCGGCCGCCTCCCCCGGAGGGACGTTGATAGTGGGTGTGCGCTCTTCCGTATTCCTGCCCGGTGGCAATGTGGGGCTGGTTATCGTGGACGAAGAGCACGACCCGAGTTACAAGAACCACGAAAGCGCGCCGCGTTACAATGCCCGCGATACGGCCGTGGTCCTCGCGGGGATGGCCGGGGCCAAAACACTTCTCGGCAGCGCGACCCCGGCTCTGGAGACGTACGTCAACGCGCAGACCGGGAAATACGGTTACGTTACCCTGACGGAGAGGTACGGCGGTGCGGTAATGCCCCGGGTCGTCGTCTCCGATACCATTATGGCATCGAAGCGCGGCGAACGAAAATCTCATTTCAACAAACTGCTGCTCGACTCGATGGCGCAGGCCCTCCACGACGGCAGGCAGGTGATGCTCTTCCAGAACCGTCGGGGATTCTCCCCCTACGTGGAGTGCGGCGAGTGCGGGTGGACCGCATCGTGCCCCAACTGTAACGTAACGCTGACTTACCATAAGTCCGGCCGCAACCTGCGGTGCCACTACTGCGGACACAGCACGGCCCTCCCGGCACGATGCCCGGCATGCAACCTTCCGAGCGTGGAGCCGCGCGGGTTCGGGACGGAGAAGATAGAGGTCGAACTCGAACCCTTTTTCCCGCAGGCGCGCATCGAGCGGCTCGACCGCGACACGGCGACCTCCGCGACCCGCTTCGAACGCATTATATCCGACTTCGAGCGGGGAGTGACCGATATACTGGTGGGAACACAGATGATAACCAAAGGATTCGATTTCGAAGGGGTGTCGGTCGTGGGGGTGCTGAACGCCGATAACCTGCTTGCTTATCCCGATTTCAGGGCTTCGGAGAGGGCATTCCAGCTGTTGACGCAGGTGGCGGGCCGGGCAGGCAGGCGCCAGACGGAGGGGCTGGTGGTGATACAGACATCCCAGCCACGCCATCCGGTAATAGCACAGGCCGCCGCGGGCGATTACGCCGCGATGGCCCGCGGCCAGCTTGCCGAGCGCAGGGAATTTTTCTATCCGCCCTACTGCCGGATAGTCGGAATCCGGCTCAGGCACCGCGATGCGCAGGTGGTCCGGCAGGCCGCGGCGACGCTTGCCCAACGGCTGAGGATGATATTCGGCAAGCGGGTATGCGGACCGCAGCCACCTCCGGTGGACCGGATTCGCGGAGAGTTTATAGAGAACATACTGCTGAAGGTGGAACGGGACAGCCCCTTTTCGAAGGCTAAAAAACTGCTTGCCGCCGAGATAACCGCACTGCGCTCCGGAGAAGGATTCCGGCAGGTGGTGGTAACATGCGACGTGGACCCGATATAATATCTTCGCGGGTATTTTCGCCCGCATCTGGCCGGGAACCCGCACAGTGCGTATCGGACCGGGAACCCTACATTGCGTATCCGGCCGGGACCCCGCGCAGTGGCACACAATAATATCGACATGGGCCGCCGCCCGTCCCCGCGTTCGACTCGTCCGTGGTAGCATACTTATAATTCCGGAACCGGTACCTTGACGCGCCGTTACCGGGTACCGCAGGACTAACTACTAACCCGAAAAAGATACTGCCCAGACACAGCGGTAAGACAATGTAAATGAACCTGTCCGAGACTATCAAACACCTGCCGGGAGACGTGTACCGTCTCTTCTTCCCGCCCGTATGCCCCGTATGCGACAGCCCGTTGCCGGAAGGAGCGGGCTTTATGTGTGCCTTATGCCGCTTCGAGATACCGCTCACTGGCTACTGGGAGGAGACGGATAACCCGGTAAAGGAGCAGCTTTCCGCCCATCTGCCGGTACGGCATGCTTCGGCTTTTTTCCACTATGTGCCCGGAAGCCCGTTCCGCGGGCTGGTGCACAGGTTCAAATATCAGGGCGGCTGGCGCTATGCGCGGGATATGGGCGAATGGTTCGGCAGTTGCCTCGCGGGTTCGGGGCTTTACGGTGATGTGGATTTTATCGTCCCTATACCGTTGCACCCACGTAAATTTTTCAGGCGTGGGTACAATCAGTCGGAATATATCGCACAGGGAATTTCCCGTGCTCTCGGGGCGCCCGTATGCACCGGGAACCTGGTACGCACACGCCACAGCAAAAGCCAGACGAAAGTAGAAGGCCGGCGGCGGTGGGACAATGTCCACGGTGCGTTCGGTGTCCGGCACCCGGAACTATTAGCCGGCAGGCATATCCTTTTGGTGGACGATGTACTTACCACCGGTTCCACACTCGTCGCGGCGGGCGGGGAACTGCTACGGACGGTGGAAGACGTTAGCATCAGCATAGCCGCGCTTGCGGTGGCGGAGTAAGTTAAAAAAGGAAGCGGCCGCGGGCAGGACCCCATTTAATCATGAAATGCGTACGAAATTAACCCAATTTTCTTCCTGCCCTTTGACTGCGGCCGCTTTTGGAAACCCGGTTAACGGCAATTTAAAACCCTGTCGTTCCGGTGTATAACCGGAAATTATCCGGTCGTATGTCAAGATGTATAAACGATTTTACAATTTTTTTATTGTTACCCGGCCGACAGGGTTTGTAAACGTTGTGAACTTACTCCCGGAACCTGCTTTCTGCCCTCGCTCCGTAGGCATATCCGGAAATCCGAAGCCCTCATGGTAAAACCCGAGGTCGGCCTGCCGGGAATAAAATTTTTGTCAAAACGGGAGTCATTTCCCCGCCCCGCACTTGCCGGAATATTTTTTACACTACCGTTCGGGCAGGACAGGCCGGGCACCGAGCCGTAAAGGTTATACGGGTACCCGAGAGAAAATTACCTGTCCTTCCTGCTTCGAATTTGGTAGTGCGGCCGGGATCGCTCCCGTGTTTCGGCTCTTTACAGGCGTCGGCCGCCGCACCAAAGGGAACGGCAACCGGGCAAATGTAATAATAAATGCCGGTTTTTCGATACTTCGGAATGTTCTAAAGTTAAATATTTTAACGTATTGCAGGAGAGTCGCTCTTCCGCGGCCGTCACCGGGCAGCCGGGGTATCGAAGAACCGCTCGTCGAAATTTACGAAAAACAGCCTCTCGGTGGCTCGGGTCACAGCCGTGTAGAGCCACCGCATCAAATCGCGGTTCATCTTCTCCTCGCCGAAAAGCATGCGGTCTACAAATACCGCTTTCCATTGTCCCCCCTGAGCCTTGTGGCAAGTTACGGCATAGGCGAATTTTACCTGGAGGGCGTTGAAATATGCGTTTTCGACCACCGCCTTGTAGATTTTCCGTTTACTGCCCAAGTCTGTATAATCCTCGGCGACGGTGTGGAACAGGCGGTAAGAGTCGTCGCGGCTAAGGTTGGGGCTATCGGTGAAAAGGGTATCCAGCAGCAACCGGCACTCGATATCGGCATCCTCGTAATCCGGAAATTCGAGCACCGCCTCGGCGAAGCGGAACCCGTAAAGTTCCTGTACCCTGCGCAGGCGAGCCAGCCGGGCAATATCACCGTTTGCTATAAACTCCATCCGGGAATCCTCCTCCTTCGGGTTGTAGAAGTAGTTGTTCTTTACGACCATCAGCATATCGCCCGTCTCCAGCTCCTCGTCGCAGTATAGCACGTTGCGCCGTACCCCCTCGTTGAACCGACCTGCCCGTTTGTTGGAGCGCGTTATGATTATCGTCTCGTCCCGTCCGTAACGGGAATAACAGTCCTCGACCGCCTCGAGGAACTCGCCGCCTTCGAGCGCCGCCACATCCGGGAACGAAGTATCGAACAAGGGCGGTTCGTAGATGCCCGCGTCGATCATACACCGCACGAGTGTAGCATTGAACAGTATTCCCGATTCGGCCTGCTGGCGCACCACTTCGTCCAGAGAGGCGTATTCGACCGGACCGAATGCGGCCATATCCTGCGGATCGAGCGCCGGGCTGGTATCGTGGCCCACCGGGGGTAACTGGGCATTGTCGCCCACTATCATCAACCGGCATCGTCGGCCGGAACGAACGTATTTTACAAGGTCCTCCAGCACGCTCCCCGAACCGAACGAATGGTCGTTGCCGCGGTCGGTCAGCATCGAACCCTCGTCGATTATAAAAACGGCATCACTTTCGCGGTTGAAGTCGAGCGAGAAACCGGAGTCCGGCTCGGTGAGCTTCCTCTGGCGGTAAATCTTTTTATGGATGGTGTAGGATTTTTCGCCCGTGTAGCGTGCCATTACTTTGGCCGCCCTTCCCGTGGGCGCCAGCAGGACCGGTTTTATGCGCATCTGGCGCAGGGTTTTCACGAGTGCGGCGATAAGGGTCGTCTTGCCGGTTCCGGCATATCCGTTGAGGATGAATATAGACCGTAAGTCTTCGCCGCAAAGCCAGCCGGAGAGCTGCGCGATAATTTTTTTTTGGCCAATAGTTGGCGTAAATGCAAAATTACTGTAAATTTGAGACGCAATATGTTGACCCAGCATTTCCTACGTTGTCAAAAGGGAGGGTTACAGATGCAAAAGAGGGGCCGTGACGTTGGCTGGCGCTGATTGGAATGGGGGTGGTATTATAAAGCACCGCCGTAAATTCGTCAGGGGGTAACTCCATGGCTTCCGTTTTCACCGTACAAACTTAATTTAAAAATACCAATGAAAAAAGTACTTCAAATCGTTCTGGGATTGGCTATCATAGGCCTGATCTACGTGTTGTACAACCAGTTCCACACGCCCATCAGTTTCCAAAAAGAGGTGGCTGTCCGGGAAGCTGCTGTTATCGAGCGCATTAAGGATATCCGTACCGCCCAGCAGGCTTACAAGCAAAAATACCAGAAGTACACCCCGAGTTTCGACTCACTGATAAATTTCATCCTTACCGACACGCTGTCGTTCGAAAGGACTATCGGTTCTAAAGACGACTCGGTTGCGGTTGCAAGGGGCCTCGTTAGGACGGAGAAATTCGATATCGCAGTAATGGATACCATATTTAACACAAGGGGGCTCTCCCGTGCCGATGTTCAGGATTTGAGGTACATTCCTTTCGGCGATGGAGCCGAATTTATTATGGACGCCGGGGATTTCGAGACGGACTCGAAGGTGATTGTGCCCGTATTCGAAGCCAAGGCACCGTACAAAATATTTTTGGGCAACCTGAATAAGCAGGAGGTTATAAACCTTATCGACGACGCCAAGACGCTCGACAAGTACCCGGGTATCAAGGTAGGTTCGATGGAACAGGCGACCAACGACGCCGGTAACTGGGAATAGCGGCTATGACTCAGGAAATATTGTCCATCCGGCTTTCGGCGGATGGACTTTCTTTTTGGACGGGCGACCATGCCGAAGGGTTCGGAACCGACGGTATGACGATACGACCGGGCAGAAGTGAGATGGTCTCGGCCGATTACCCGATACCTGCTGACCCACACTGCGTCGGGGAGGCCGTACGGGAAGCCGTCTCCGGGTTCCGTGGGATATTACAGGCCCGCGGTATCGGTATGCCCTCCGTGAAGATAGTTTACATTGACACACTTTCTACCGTACTGGTGCCGTCCGCGGTGTTCGACGAATCCGAAGCGGCAGGTTACATGCGTCTGCATGGCATCGACCAGGGCGAGAATGACTACATTGTCTGCTCGAGGCCGCTGCACGGGACGGTGGCCGTGATGGTGGCCGGAAAACGACACACTGCAAGTCTCGGTGATGTGACAGGTGATTTTGCCGTAGTATCGCCGCTGCAATATAACCTGTGTGCCCGTCCGGCTGGAAGGGCGGGGGTTGCCTGGGATTCGGGTGCATCAGGCGAAACTATCGGGGAACCGGTTGTGGATTTCTCCGGGAATGACGGGGTCGATGCCGATGATACTGTCGGGACCCGTAACCCGGCCGCTTCGCGGCAGGTGAAGGTTTACGCCACACCCTTGCATTGTTATATAACCGCGGTCGAAAGCGGGAGGATGCTGTACGCCGACGTACACCCCGTATCGTCGGCGGCCGACCTTGCCTTTTGTCTCGGCTGGCTGGTAGCCCGGCTCGGATTTACGGAGTGGACCCTCACGGTGGCGGGCCATAAAGGCGGGGAGCTCGCCGCGCTGGTATCCCGGCGGTTCGAAGGTTGCGTATGCGTATAATCAGCGGAATACACCGGGGCCGGACAATTACGCCCCCGCGAAACCTGCGGGCAAGGCCCACCACGGATTTTGCCAAGGAGAACCTTTTTAATGTGCTCGGAAACCTTATCGATTTCGACGGACTGGATGTGCTCGACCTGTTCGCCGGAACAGGATCTATAAGTTACGAGTTCGCTTCCCGCGGAGCGGCATCGGTTATTCCGGTGGAACTCAATGCAGTGCACCATAATTTCATCCGCAAGACTGCGTCCGAGCTGGGATTCGAGAATATATATCCGGTGAAGGCCAACGCACTTTTATATCTGAAAAATGCGGGCCGCCGTTTCGACGTTATATTTTCCGACGCACCGTACGATATGCCGGGCGGGGAGAGGGTGGTGGAGCTGGTGTTTGCCAACGGCCTGCTTAATGACGGCGGGATGCTTGTTTTCGAACATTCGGGCAATATCGATTTTTCCGGTCATCCCGCGCACCTTCAGTCGAGGTCGTACGGCAGTGTCCATTTCGATATTTTCCGGGCATCCGGGGCCTCGGAGGATACCGACGGAGAGGATACCGGAGAGGAAAAAACACGCTAACAGCGGAATAATTTTTGCAAATTAATAAAGATTGCTTAACTTTACCTCGCAAATGAGTCCGATGGCGGCCGGTTTCCGGTCGGGAAAGGGTTCGGTTGTAAAGCGGGGAACTGAGGTTCCTTATAGAAACGGTGTGGTAGTTCAGCTGGTTAGAATACCTGCCTGTCACGCAGGGGGTCGCGGGTTCGAGTCCCGTCCATACCGCCAACAAGTGATGCAAATCACGGCAAAACCTTGAAAATCAAATGATTTTCAAGGTTTTTTATTTTGGTGCATGTGCATGAAAATGCGGTTTGAAGCGGTTTAACCGGAGCCAAATCGGGAACATTTATTTCTCGGTTTTTATTGTTCCCGATTCGTTCACCTTTTTGTTCGCAATGCACCAATGAAACACATATTTTTGCATACAGAACGATTGAGTCAAAACTAATAATTTTAAAGCAAAAAATTTAGTTGTTATGACAACTCAATCAGTGAACACTTTTACAGTGCTTTTCTTTCTTCGGAAAAGCCGTATTATGGAAAACGGCGAAGTCCCTATCGCCCTACGGATTACCGTCAACGGCCAAAGGGCCGAGGTTAACATCAAACGGTCTATAGACCCAGTAAAGTGGGATCAGAATAAGGAGTGATACATCGGCAACAACTTCGCTTCTGCAGAACTCAATAAGTACATCGAAACTGTCCGGGCAAAGATTTACATGATCCACCGCCAGCTGGAGATGGACGGCGAACATATTACCGCACGGGAGATCGCCGACATTTATATGGGCAAGGGGGATGAACTCAAAAACAAAACCCTTATCTGCCTGTATTCGTAACATAATGTAGAAGTCCATTCCCTTGTCGGGAAATCATTCGCCAAGGTTACGGCTCAGAAATTCGATATTTCATTACAGCATCTCAAGACTTTTATAAAATCCACAGGACAATCGGATATAAGTCTGACGAGGATCACTCCCGATTTTATCCGCAAATTCGATGTATTCCTCAAAACGGACTGCGGATGCCATCACAACACCGCGATAAAACACCACAAGAATCTCAAAAAGGTTATTCGGATAGCGATGACGAACGGCTGGATAACCAAAGATCCTTACTTCAATTTTTCTTTCAAGGAACTGCCAACAAATATCGAATTCCTTACCCGCGAAGAACTGAACTGTATCATGGAACTTGAGTTGCCGATTGGAAGCAGTATTGAACAGGTGCGGGATATTTTTGTTTTCTGTGCGTTTACGGGTCTGGCATATATCGACGTTAAGACACTTCAGGATAACGGACATAAGAGCGTTAAAATGACCGAGCGCTATGCAAAAGTCCTCATTCTGACACTGAAGAATGATATGAAAATGGTCGATAAGGTTTTCGGTAATGCGATGTAGCAAACCATGACAAATTGTAACGGTTAGAAGTGGTTGGCATTTTAACTGGTGATAGTCTGTCACCAGTTATTATTTTCTTCTATACCGTGCCTTATTCTTTTCTCCCGAACGTAATAGAATATCGTGGTCAACACCATATTTCATATCCCGGCTGGCACTTGTAGGAGAAAGCGAAGGCCAAAAATTGAGATAGTCCTGGCGGGAGAAATCCTCAGCGGTCAAGCTATCCATAAAAATGTTTATACGCTCGGCAGAACCCACCGGCATATTTACCCTGCGGATAATATCATCTAAAGAAGCATCAATGACAGAAAGCATAAATTCGATAAAAACTGTGCTTTGATTGGCAGCATGTGAGATATCAAATACCTTATAATATTGATCCTGTCGCTGTTTGATAAGTAACTCAATGGGCAGATATTCAAAAACAGGATTATATCGACTTAAAAGAAGTGACTGCCATAAACGCCCCATCCTGCCGTTACCGTCTGAGAATGGATGAATATATTCAAACTCGTAATGAAACACACACGACTTGATAATCATGGGATCTTTATCCTTTTTCAGATATGATAACAGATTATTAAGGTGTGGTCTAACCAACGCTGCCGGCGGAGCGATAAAAGCGATGTCATCTCCTTTCGCGATGCCTACATTTCCAGCCCTTAACTTGCCGGCATCCGGAATAAGGTCTTTCATTAATAGCCGGTGTGCGTCGCAAAGAGACTTAAGGCTGAGAGGATCATAAAGTCCGAATCGGTCATAAACCTCCACCGCATTTTTTACTTCCGTAATATCTTTTTGAGGCGCCAATATCCTTTTCCCATCGAGTAGGTCTGTAATCTGCTCAAGCGTCATGGTATTTTCCTCTATCTGCAACGTCGAGGAAATCGTCTTTATACGATTGTCCCGGCGCAGGGATATAGGGGGCTTGACTAATTCGGCACCCTCTATCAATCCGAACTTGCGTGATATTTCAGACAATCGTGTGAGGATATCCGAAGTTATGGTATATTGCGGCTTCATGGTATTACTAATTTTGATGTTTTTGGTATTACCAAAAGTAATTGATTTTTGCTATAC
>JAJBVT010000065.1 GCA_020859685.1 Rikenellaceae bacterium | reverse complement strand
ACTCGGGCAGCCGATACTACGACGACCGGAACAACTACAACGACCGCAACTCGGGCAGCCGATACTACGACGACCGGAACAACTACAACGACCGCAACTCGGGAAGCCACTATTACGACGACCGGAACAACTACAACGACCGCAATTTAGGCAGTCGCTATTACGACGATAGAAACGCATACAGCGGCCGCAGCGCATATAACGACCAGCACCATAGCGGTCGCACTACCTACAATGACTCACGCCATTACGATAAACGCACGATGCGTCAAATGCGCCGTGAAAGCCGTCAGAGTTTTAACGGCAGGTCAAACAGCAACCGTTACAGCGGCAATAACTACCGGGAATCCCGTAACGGGGCGGTTAAAACCGAACGGAGAATCTTCCGGAATAACCGCACCAGCAATGCAAGCCGCGACAATTCCGGTTACCGCAACAGCCGGAGAGCCTACACACCATCCAACAGCTATTACCAGAATAACCGGAGTACCTACGAGAACAACGGTTTCAACAGCCGCTTGAATACTGGAAGCCGGAATCACACCCAGACCCCTGAAAGTATGATGGACTTCGACACCTGGATGCGGTACCGCAACAGCGAATCGGGTACGGACGGTTACCGCCGTTCGGAAAAGATGTACCGCCCCGAGGGCCAGCGGCAGGATATCCGCCGCACAAACCAACAGTGGTAGTTCACCGGTACCGGGATACACCATACAGGAGGTCGGAAGAATATAATCTTCCGACCTCCTGTGTATTTTACACCGAGGGATTTTCGACCGATTATTCTATGATAGGGTGTAAAAATGAATATATTCTAATTCTACCGAGTGAGGTTGTGCGTAATGTGGAACCCGCCAGTGCTGTCCCATTGTATCCGTAAATGATAACATAAGAGAGTACGATAGCGAAGGCGGGGTTTGCATAATAATGATTATCTTTCCGTTCGCAAACTTATCTAACTTTAACCTTATGAGAACTAAACTTATCCTTTTACTGTTATGCCTGTGTACATGCGCCACCTCCCCGATGGCCGGTGCGGCGACCTATTATGTGGCCCCAAACGGTAACGATGCCGGTAACGGCACTATCGAACAACCCTTCGCCACAATCCAAAGGGCGCAGGAAGCGGTGGAAGCCGGCGACACGGTCTATATCCGCGGCGGAACGTACCTTATCCCGGCGGACCGGATAGCCGCATACGAGCTGGACGACAGCTACGCATGCGTCACGCACTTATACAAGAGCGGCACCCCCGAAAATAGAATATACTACTTAGCATATCCGGGCGAGAAACCGAAATTCGACTTCTCGCAGGTAAAACCGCAGGGTTACTGGATATCGGCATTCTGGGTGAATGCGGACTGGATACATATCAAGGGCCTCGAGGTGGTCGGTGTACAGCAGACCATCACCGGGCAGAATACCCAGTCGGAATGCTTCTCCAACAGCGGCAGCCACAATATCTACGAACTGCTCGAGATGCACGACGGTATGGGTATCGGATTCTTTTCCAGAAGCGGGGGCAATAACCTGATTCTCAACTGCGATGCATGGCGTAACTTCGACCCGGTATGCGATACTTCGGGCGGAGCGAACGGCGGTAACGTGGACGGGTTCGGCAGTCATTACAGCAATCCGGGCGACGGGCCCAATATCTTCTACGGATGCCGCGCTTGGTATAACAGCGACGACGGTTTCGACTGTATCAACAACGGCGAGGTGACCATTATCGAGAACTGCTGGGCGTTCTATAACGGCTACTCGTACGAAGGCGAGGACGATCCGTTCCACCTGCGCGCGGACGGCAACGGATTCAAGGCAGGCGGTTACGGACGCAGCCCGAGGGTATACGGCCTCCCGGTACCCGTGCCGCGCAACGAAGTGCGGGGCTGTCTGGCGGTACGCAACAAATCGAAAGGTTTCGATGCCAATTACCATGCGGAGGGTATCATCTGGGTCAATAATTCATCCTATATGAACAACCATAACTACCATATGGAAACGGCCGGGAAGCTCGCCCCTCAGTCGTCTACACTGGCCTTTATTCCGGGACGTAACCACTTCCTGCTGAACAATATAAGCTACAACGGCGTCAGCACCAACCTGACCCGTATCGTAGAGTCTGCGTGCGTGATGGTAAACAACAATTTCGACCTCGACAACACCCTTACCGACTCCGATTTCATAAGCCTCGACGAATCGCAGCTTACCGCCCCGCGCAAGCCGGACGGCAGCCTGCCCGATATCGACTTTATGAAGCTGAAAGGGGAAAATACGGTAGGTATTTACGCACGCCCTTAAATTTCTCCGGGGAAAACGGTCTCGAGCGCTGAAGATTATTCCGCACCGTCCGGCGCCTAAGTCAATACCCGGAGGGTCGCAAGGACGTAGTAGGATGGAGGTAAACCCTTAAAGGGCCGGTGAGTATGCCGGAAAGGCCGGAAAGTCACAAAGACATCGGACCGGAGGTGAAATTAAGGTACGTACCAAATTTAACACCATTTTGTTTCAGGGGCCCGCCTCCCGCCTCCAGTACGGTACACATCTGTCAAGAAGACCGTATTTTTACCTTAGTGTAGATTGGTATTATTATATGAATTAATATTTAATATCACAACGAAACAGCCCGGCTGAATGCCGGGTTGTTTATTTCGGGGACGGGAGCCTTACCAGGTTTTGTTACCGGTGACTTTGTCCTTAGCCTTGTCGTGAAGTTCTTCGGCTTTCTGTTCTTTCTTTTGGGCACGTTCTTCGGTGCGGCGGGCATCGTCGTCCATCATATGACCGGCACCGTCGCGCATCTGGTCGGTTTTTTCATCAGCCCAGTCCGATACGCGGTCGGCGGCGTTACGGGTGTTTTCCTTCATGTCTTCCCAGCTTTCGTGGAGGTTGTCTTTAATCCTTTCGTTGTCCATAATCGGTCTTTTTTTAGTATTCGTTACATTTAAAGAATCAATACTCATGCCGCTTATGACAACCGAAGCCAGGGCAGGTTATTGTGGTTCGCCGATAAGCCCGGCCAACTCTTCCTTGGCGTTCTCTATCTGGCGCCGTTTATCCTCGGACATCTCCGGATAGTGCAGCGGCAGGGCGCCGATACGGTCAACCAGAATCCGGCTTACAGCATATCGCATGTACCACTTCCGGTCGGCCGGAATCACGTACCACGGGGCGTAGTCCGTAGAGGTCCGCGTCAGGACGCCGGAGTATGCCGCCATATAGTCGTTCCACAAGGCCCGCTCCTTTAAATCGGACGTGGAAAATTTCCAGTTCTTGGACGGATCCTCCAACCGTTGGATGAACCGTCTCTCCTGCTCCCTCTCCGAGACGTTGAGAAAAAATTTGATTACCACCGTCCCTGTTTCGGTAAGATACCGCTCGAAATCGTTGATTTGCCGGTACCTCTCCTCCCAGAACGCGGGAGTGATATCGTCTACCGAATGTATACCGGGCAACTTATTGCCGGTCAGGATTTCCGGATGCACCTTTGCCACCAGCACATCTTCGTAGTGTGAACGGTTGAACACCCCGATGCACCCCCTCTCGGGCAGCTGACGGACTATCCGCCAAAGATAGTCGTGGTCCAGCTCTTCGGCCGAGGGCTGTTTGAAGGAACCCACCCGGCATCCCTGCGGGTTAACACCGGAAAAAACGTGCTTTATGGTGCCGTCCTTTCCCGCGGCGTCCATCGCCTGAAATACCACCAGCACGGAGTACCGGTCGTGGGCATAGAGAACATCCTGCAACTCTGCAAGCTGCTCGACATTCCGGCGCAGCAACTCCTTACCGTCGGCTTTCCGCAACGGACCGTCGTACCCGGAAGCGAAGTCCCCTACCCGGTTCTCCCGGCCCGGTGCCGCCACTAAACGGCTGATATCATCCTTTTTCATAATAGCTTATTTTTACCGGAAACAGCAAGTTGTGTACCGTTCGCCGCATCTGTGCGTACACCTGCCGACCGAACTTCGTCCTGAATTATTTACCCCTGACGTTTATGGTTTCTGCAAAGTTGTAATAACTTTACGATGGTAAAATTATCCGTTATGAAATTATTACACAAAATAATTTGGGTCGCATTGTTTGCTTCGGCGGCGTATTCCACGGCGAGCGCTCAACTGTCGACCTCGCCGATGTTCTCGTCCGATATGGTCCTGCAACAGGGCCAAAGCGTCCCCGTATGGGGTACAGCAGCGCCGGGCGAACAGGTTACGGTACTATTCGGGCCGCAACGGGTCAGCGCCGCGGCAGATGCCGAAGGGAACTGGATGGTCCGTCTGGAGCCGATGGCCGCCGACCGGGCGCCCCGCCGGATGACGGTACAGGGCGAAGCGGACGCCATCACCTACGAAAATATCGTGGTCGGCGAGGTGTGGCTCTGCTCCGGTCAGTCCAACATGGAGTACCGGATGAAACGCATACCGTCGTTCGTTCCCCCGGCCACGGGTGAGGACCTCGCTACACTGGAACTCGAAGCCCCTGCCAATGAAATGATACGGGTATTTATGTCGAACCGCAACGGCACGCAGGGACCGTGGAGGGTTGCCGACAGCGAGAGCCTCGAAAACGTCTCGGCCGTGGGATATTTTTTCGCTAAAACCATACAGGGCGAACTCGACGTACCGGTAGGTATCATTACCGCGGCGCTGGGCGGTTCGCGTATCGAACTGTGGACCCCGGAGGAGGCCTACCGGGAATCCCCCCTGTTCGGCCCGCAGCTCACGGCCGGCGACGGGAAGATAGACGGCATCGCCCCCGGAGAGTTATACAGGTTATTTATCTCTCCCCTCGTTCCGTTCGCGGTGAAGGGAGTGCTGTGGTACCAGGGTGAGAACAACTGCGGTATCGGCGACAGGCAATATGCGGATAAATACCGGGTCCTTGTCGATAGTTGGAGAACGGCTTTCGGAATCGGCCAGGCTCCGTTCTACTCGGTGATACTCGCCCCGCATATCTATTCCGACCGCCTTCACCGTGGCGGGGAACCCGTTACTGCGGAGGAGCTACCCATATTCCGGCAGCAGCAGATGGAGGCGGCCGTATCGGTGGCCAACGGCGATTATGTCATAGTTTCGGACCTGATAGACGATATTCTCGATATCCACCCGCCAAATAAATGGGATGTGGGCGGACGGCTCGCGCATCTTGCACTGACCAAGACTTACGGGCGGCAGAATGTTGTCTGGTCCGGGCCGCGGGTAGGCGGTACGGAAATAGATGGGGACTCAATACGGGTTACTTTCGACCATAGTGCGGACGGCCTCGCAACCAGCGACGGCAAGCGTGTAAGCTAGTTCGAAATAGCCGCTCGCGACGGGGGATTCCGCCCGGCAATCGCCGAGATAAGGGACGGGAATCAGGTCGTGGTTTATCACCCGGAAGTACCGGAGCCCGCCCGGGTCCGCTTCGGATGGCACGAAACGGCCGTTCCCAACCTCGTCAATTCGGAAGGCCTTCCGGCCGCGCCGTTCGTATCGGGAGACTGATACCTCTATTTACAGGGTAATTTAACAGAGGTTCCGTAGAGCCGGGATTGCTATATTTCGAAATTTCCGGGATACAGCCGGAATACGGTCGTTATAACTCTTATCCGGGTTTTATTACAGAGAACTTTGCGGGTACAATACCGGAATGCGGGCCTGATTCTTGCAACCGGAAACGGTCCGGTGCGCATAAACCAAACCACGGTGAAGAAGATATTGAAACTGAACACATCCCGGGAGGTTATCAGACGGGTTACGGAAGGTATCCAAACCGAGGTTTACCTATCCGAGTCGGAGCATTGGACAAAGAAACTGTTCCATCCGCAGCGCATTTCACACAGCCGCTACGAATATATTACCCTCTACAACGGTACCGGACCCAACCGGATTACAGTAACATTCCGATTACGCGGGATATCGGTCCGTGACCGCGGCCGCCCGGATTGGGACGCCCCCGCCGGTCCGGTTTACGTCCTTCATATCCTCGAACTTTACCGTTAGATCCTTCACCGACAGGGTTATGCTTGGCTTAAATACTGGTGATACGGGGCGGTGATTTTCATATTTCTAACCGGATTATAAAATGAAAAAACAGGTTATCGGTATTGATTTCGACGGCACCTGTGTTACGAACGATTATCCGGCCGTCGGGAAGGATATAGGTGCGGTCCCGGTCCTGCATAAGCTGGTCGATGCGGGGCATAAACTGATATTGATTACCAACAGGGCAGACGAACCGTTAAAAGATGCCAAGGCCTGGTTCCGCAAGAATGGTATACCGCTCTACGGGGTCAATTCCAATCCGTCGCAGGCCCGGTGGTCCAAAAGTCCGAAGATTTACGCCAACTATTACATCGACGATACAGCCATAGGATGCCCTCTGATTACAAACTCCCTTCTAAGCCATAAGCCGTATGTGGATTGGGAGAGACTGGAGATTCTTCTGAAAGAGAAAGGGTTGTAACTGCGGCGACAATTCCCCAACATATGGCATTTAGGAGGGGAGGATAAAACTTTCCAAGGGGCAGTTCCAGCCTAGGAGTAAGGTGAAACGGCTAAGGGCTTTGAGGACTTAAGGGAAATGGGAGTACCGACCGGCGCCCTCCAAACGTGGCAGTCCGGCGGGCGCTAGTGCCGGGCCGTAAGGCTCGATCCGTCTTGCGCTATGGCCAGCCAGCTTAAGTGATTAAGAGACGTAATAAACCAAAGGGCAAAAGAATTTTACATAACAATACCGGTATCGGTGTCTCTATTGTCAATCGACTTGCTTTCACTATTGTATTTACGACCTCTGTTAAAGTTCCAGCCAATTCTTAGAGAAACAATATTATTTGTAGATTTATTGTAGGTGTCAACGCGCTTTCTTACGACTCGAGAGCGAAGGTCCGACTCACTAACTTTTCCTTTCGTCAATATATTTGAGAAGCCGACCCCGAGAGATGCACTCTTATATTGATATGATATGAGAGCGCTATTTCTGGAAGAGTTTTTAATTTTCGTTTCTACGAACTTTATTGTCATAGGTAAGCTGTATGTTATCTGAGCGGACCAATTATTATAAGATCCATTCAGTTGAAAATTGCCTATATACCCTGTATAATTATTATAAAAATCATTTCCACGGTTGAAATAACGGTTGATACCCCCGAACGCGGTAAAATAGAGATGCTGCTCGATTAAGGTTGCCCTCACGTTCAGAATGAATTGCAAATGGGCGAAATTTCGTTGATTGTCATACCTATATAAAAAATAAAAGGTATCGTCAGCTTCGTCTATGCGCTGTATGGACGATGCGGCAAATGCTTTAAGAGAAAGTTGGTGATAGGTATTGATACTTAACTCTATTTTTTCTGTGCTAAATTGTAAGTTCAGGGCGTTGACTATACTCCGCGAAGGTTTTAAGAGCGGGTTTCCAACCGTTACTTCATATGCGTTTTGCCATTGCTCAAACTCACTTAGTTGAGATAACTGGGGGTTCATTGTGTTAATAGCAAAATTGTATCTGGCTATGAATTTACCAAAGGGATACATAAGATTCAAATTTGGGCGGAAGGCGTTGAATGAGTGTTTTTTTCCGTTCATGCTATAATATTGTCGCGAATATCCCGCCCCTACCCCATATCGAAACTCTTTGACCGCTCCTTGGTATTGCGTAAACATATACATATCATAATTGTTAAGCTTATCATCAGAAAGAACATCCCCATTAAAATTTTTATAAAGATTGTTCATGTAGGATTGGTCGTATTTTAACCCGGCCGAAAAATTATCGTTGTTTTTAAATGTCATGCCATACCGTGCTTCCGCTATGAGAGAGTATTTATCACCATCGGTTTTATAGTCGAACGTCTCAGAGGACTGATCGCGATAAATTTCCGTATAGGTCCTCGAATAATCGGTATTGGTATAAGTACCTAATACATCGACAATGAGATACTGGTTATTTTTAAAATTTGTTTTTAAGTATATGTCGGCAGAAGGACGATAATATTTATTAGAGATATGAGATTGGGAGGAAATTGCATCGGTTTCGTCGGAGATTAAAGTTGAAGCCTTGTTTACAGGTAGATCGTAGATGTCTCCGCGCAAAAGCATATTTAGTGTGATATTATCTTTTCGTAAATTATAGTTAACGGATGGGGAGTGGGTGAATAACTTTTGAGTGCCGGGTAATCCGTCCCTTTTCCTTGTGAACTCAGAACCGTCTTTCAGTAAGAATATTTCAGAAGAGTTCTGGTATACTTTCCCATAGCGACTATATCCGAAGGTGTAATTTAAAGCAAACTCCGAATCTTTGTGGTTCGCTTTGAAGTTAACGTTATCATTACCATATATTCCATTTATCCAGTTTGTTAAGTTTACTCCGCCTGTTATACCGGATATTCTTTTTTTGGTTATTATATTTATCACTTCTCCCACTTCGGCGCCGTATTCGGCACCGGGCATGGTTATGTGTTCTACCCTTAGAACATCGTCGGGTAATATTGCGATAAGATCGTTGGTTGTGGCAATAATGTCATTAATTCGTATCTGAAGATTATTGCCTTGTATGGTATTTTCCAAAATATCTACCCTTACTCCCGGAAGATACAGTTTAGAAAGTAAGTCCATACTATTGGCCGAGTTGCTAACTTGTCATTCTGCCGGGATTATGAGTTCCCTATCCAGCCTTGTAAGATTTCCAGCTCCGGAAACACTTATAACTTCTATATCGTACTGTTTTTCTTTTAATGAGATGTTTCCTAACTCAGTATTTTTATAAACGGAAAGATTGAAGATTAGACCCTCGTACTCCAAATGAGTGATGGCTACTCGATAAGAGCCTTCCGAAACATCCTGAAATTGAAATCTGCCGTTTGTGCCCGTTACAGTCTGATTAATTATAACGGAATCCATACTCATAAGATCAATGTGAGCATGGGCGATGGGTTTTTGATTTTCTTCTGCAATAATACGCCCGGTTATTTTGCTACCCTGAGAGAACCCCAGCACGGACGAGAATATTACAGCCGTAAACAATACTAAAAAATTTTTCATCTTTAAAAATTTTTAGAGTAGTAGTATCATATTTAGTTACTAACATATTTAAAAATTTTATATGTTGCAACATAAAGAAGATATAAACAATACGAGGCTTGCCGAAGTGGAATGGTGGAACAAACGGGAAAGGGGTTCTCCATTTGGTCCAATTTATAAAGCAAACTAATAGAATTGAAATACTCATTCATGCGTAAATAATACAAAGTTTTATTTACAAACCGGGCACTCAGAAAGAGTGCCCTTTGCTTTTTTTCATCCATATGCAACCGAAAAATAAACAAGAACAGCGGGTTATGGAAATCCGGAAAGATTTGCCGGAACTATCCCCCGCCAAAATAAAGTTCGCCCGGGAACATTGTTTTTGGCATTACGGCGGGCAAACTGAAAACCATATACTCTGTATGGACTGCGGGCACAGGTTCAGGAAATTAAAAATGCTACCAGGCGGGAAGTGTCCGGCCTGCTACCGTAAACTAAAAATGGTGGAAGAATGAAGACGCAAGTTTGAATTTTATGGTATTCTCAGAATTGTAGACCGTTTGGAAGAGTTCCAGGTCATCCGTTATTTCTGTATAAAAAAGTTCCATAAGTACAGACAATTGCCACAATTTAGTACAATTTACGATATTATCGAACATTGGATAAGCCCGGAAAATCCACATGTGACGGTTGTCAGGATACAACGACATAACTACGGATGTTATACCTTCTACTGGTACGGGAATATGGAACAGAGGCAATATTGCCGCTATTTACACGAACCAGAAGGTGAATATTCCGCATCAAAATATTTGCCCCAAATCAAATACGCATTCAATTCACCTCGACCACCTCAGCCACGGGCACCTTAGTCCAGCCTTTTTTGATATTTTCGCCGAGCATCGCGTGGTACAGCTCCATTATCTGCTGCTCGCTGTCGGAGACGCGCAGTTCCCGCTGAAGCTGTTCCCGGCGGTTGGAGCTGTAATTGGTGTAGTGGAGTACGTAGGCGGGATAATCCCCGGCCGACTCCTTATTGGTTTTCCAGACCACGTATTTCTGTATCATGTACTTCTCCCCGAGCGTCTTATGGTACACCTCGCGCAGAAGCACTTCGCTGGGAAATTTCTCGGCCGGCGGCCGGTCCACTATCTCCTCGCGCTCGAACGAGGCGAAATCCTCTATTTGCGACAGGCGGATATCTACCGCATTGGCCGCCTTGTCTTCGCGGAATTTCTCGAATACGGGGGCGATGAAACTCAGCCCGGTAACCGTCCGGTCGAAATACCATCCGCCGTCCTCGAACCGCAGCACCGGATTGGTCACGGCCCCGTTCGCGGTCTCGTATATCACGTCACGGACGCTGAATTCCATCACCGTTTCGGGGTCGACCATCCGGAAAGCAATATGGTTGGAGTCGGTCTCGATATAATCCGACGTGACGATACGCCCCTCCAGGTGGTCGAACATCGAGGTTTTCAGCTCGTCCTTCATCCCGCCCCCGACATGGCCCACCACCTGATATTGGCCCTCCTCGGCCATCATGGCCACGAGGAACGTGCGGACCTGACCCTGCTGGTTTCCCGTACCCTCGGTATATCCGATGACCACGGCGTCGATATAGTGCCGGGGCTTGATTTTGAATACGAACGGCAGGTCGCTCCGCACCACGAGGCCCTCGGCCGTACCCTCGTCCACCCAGCGGCGGTAGAGGTCCTTTACCTGCTGGTTGGAGGTGGCAACCTCCATTTCCACCGGCTTTACCAGTTTACCCCGGGCGAACCATTTGACAATCTGCTCGTGGGTCTCGATATAGTTTTCGGGCTTGTAGGGCTCGTTGTCGAGTTCGAGTATATCGAATGCGGCAAGGTGCAGGACGCTTACGTCCCCCTTCTTGGAGAGGGCATGGAGCAGGTCGTGAGTGCGAGTCCGTTTGTCGCGGTCGTCCACATATATCTCGGCGGGAATTATGGCCTGCCTGACGCCCGCCTTTTTGAGCAGCCGTGCGGCCTCTTCGGCACACGGCAGGCCGATACGTGTGCGGCCCGAACGGTTTATGGTCACCACCCGGCCGTTGTCGTAGACGATGGTGGCGAACTCCCCGTCGTACTTACGGGTCACGTAATACCGGCTGTCGCCCAGACGGCTGTCGATTATCTGCGGGTAGATGGCGATGAACTGCTTCAGGAAGTTTTTTTTGTACGACAGGGCTTTGGACGAGGTTTCGGTGTCTATGGCATCGATTTTACCCTCGAGATAGCCGTTCATCTGCCGCATGCGGTCTTCATAAATCTTCATAGCGGCAGGGGTTTAAGTTCTATATCCGAAAGGTGGAGAATGAGGGCGTAACGGTCCGATAGCGCACGACCTTCGAGAAAACCGCGGTAGGGGCTTCCCCCGCGGGTCAATAGCACAGGGTCTGCACCCTTGGGTCCGGCTCCTACCAGCACCATCTGGCCGCTCTCCTGTAACTCCTTTGCCATATTGTAAAGGAAGTCGAACGTGACCCCGTTGATATGCCTCAACTGGTATTTACGGAAGAATACGAACCGCCTCAGGGCTTCCGACTTGTCGAACCGCCTTCCGGTCCACCGGAGCGGGTATTCGTTATTGATATTTGCAGGGAGCTTGTTTATATCGTGCCTTTCAAGTTCCTCGCCGCCGGGTCCGTATACGACCTGATAGAGGTTGAGCCGGTAGGCGATATTGCGGTCCTGGTCCACGTATAGCTTGTGGGTGCCGCGGAGCATTCGGCCCACATTTTCGAAGTCGATTTCCGGGTCGTCATCGATAAGACCCTCTTCCAGCGAGGTCAGCCGTCCGTCGTACCGCTCCAGAAGGGCCGAAATATCGTATTGGAGAGTATTTTTGAGCAGTCGGACGTTGGATTTCTCCTGTCCGTCCGGCAATACCGTGCGCACCGGACTGCGGCGCACGTGCTGCTCGACGGCGACCTCCGCGTCGCGTCTCTTGGCATTGGCAATATGTATGGCTTTCGGCATAGCGGCAGGGTTTTAGAATAGCATCGAAAAATCTATATCGTTGTCCTCCACGTCCACGTAATCGTCGTCCTGCTCGTCGACGGCCTCACAGTCGCCCAGACAGAGCATCTCGAACCTGTTCCGGTAACCGATAAGCATATAGAGGACTCCGTCGGCCGACATAAGGAAAGCCGGGGTGGTTTCATAACTGTCGAGGTAGGTGTAACGAAATGTATAAATGTCCTGCCCGACGGCGCGAAGCAGAGCTTCGGGCGCCTCCGTTATCTGGTAAAAATCGGTGATGCTGTGGTTCAGGAACTCCTCTTCGGAGACCTTCTCCTTCAGGTCGATAACCACCGAATAACTGGACGGGATAAGTTCGGCCTCCGACCCGTCGTCGCGAACCGTGCGCAGTGTGGAGCGCTCGACCCACTCCCCCTGCGGCGAAAGGATGGCCATTGCCGTCCCTCCGCGCGGGATGATCAGGGTACCGGTCTGGTCGGTGGTAACCAGGTCACAGGGCCGCCCCTGTTCGTCGAGGGCGAGTATTTCCGTCCAGCCGTACAGTTTTTTCCGGTCCACCTTCACGGGGACGGCACTGTACTGCTTCCTCTTAATCCTGAAATTGAGTTCCCGTGGCATACGCGATATCGTTTACAGCCGGTATAAAATCAATATCTGTGCCTGCCGGGAATCAGGCGGGAATTAAACCCGCGCTGCCTGACCCCGCTCCGGCAGCATCGCGACCTTCGGGAGCGGTTATGGGGCGGGCCCTGCCCATAAAGAGCGAACCGGCGGCCCTCAATGCGGGCCGCCGGTTCGCATAAGTTTCCGGTCAGGAGTGTGTCTTCCGGGATTAGATATTTCCGGCTACAAAGCCCCCGACCTCGGTCGTGGAGGAGGGCTTTTCGCCCTCGTTTACAAGGTCTTCAGTGACCACGCCCTTCTCAATGGCAAGGTTTACGGCCGCCCGGACCGCGGCGGCTTCGTCCCCCAGCCCGAGGTGCTCCAGCATCATGGCCGCCGAGAGGATGGTGGCCATGGGGTTGGCAATATTCTTCCCGGCCGCCTGCGGGTAACTACCGTGGATTGGCTCGAAAAGTGCGGCCTGTTCCCCTATGCTGGCCGAGGGAAGCATCCCCAGCGAACCGCTGATAACGCTCGCTTCGTCCGTCAGGATATCCCCGAACAGGTTTTCGGTAACTATCACGTCGAAATGGGTGGGCCGCTGGATTATCTGCATCGCGGCGTTGTCCACGAACATAAATTCCAGTTCGATATCGGGATACTGCGGAGCCATCTCCTTGGCAATCTGCCTCCAAAGGCGCGAGGTGGCGATAACGTTAGCCTTATCGACCACCGTCAGCTTGCCGCGGCGAAGGCGGGCCTGCTCGAAGGCAAGCTTCAGAATGCGTTCCACCTCCTCACGGGTGTAGACGCAGGTGTCGTAAGCGGTGTTGCCGTCCTCACTGCGGCCTTGCGGGCGGCCGAAGTACATCCCGCCGGTCAGCTCGCGCACGCACAGAAAATCGGCGCCTCGCACAATCTCGGTCTTTAGCGGCGAGCGGTGGGCCAGCGAATCGAACACCGCCAGCGGGCGCAGGTTGGCGAACAACCCCAGAGACTTGCGCATTTTAAGAAGGCCCTGCTCCGGCCGTACCTTCGCCGAGGGGTCGTTGTCGTACTTCGGGTCTCCTATGGCACCGAACAGCACGGCGTCGCTCGCACGGCATATCTCGTGCGTTTCGTCCGGGTACGGATTACCGGTGGCATCAATGGCCGCCGCTCCCACAAGGGCTTTCGTGTAGCTGAAAGAGTGGCCGAATTTAGCGCCGACGGCGTCCAGAACCTTGACCGCCTCACCCACAATCTCCGGTCCGATTCCGTCACCGGGCAGAAGTGCTATTTTGTATTCCATCTATTTTAATTTAGTAACCAAATCTTTTTTTAACGGCGGCAAATCCCTCCTCGTTACATCCCATGAGAGGCATTAACCAGCAGAAGATATTTAGTCGCATTACGGCTCCTCAAGATGAATTATCATTTTGCCATTCTCTTCGGACCGGACCGGAAAAGCAGTGCGCGCCCCTAAGCCGGGCCGATTTTGCGGCCTGAATTTTCAGCCCCTTACCCCTGCCTGTCCAGCGCGTCTATCTTGTTGAGCATCTTTAGCGTAGCTTTAATCGCCGCCTCGCTCTGGTCGGCGTCCAGACCGCGGGTTTTGAATGTCTGCCCTTTGTAATCCCACGTTATTATCGTCTGAACCAGGGCGTCGGTCCGGCCCCCGGGGGGAATGCTCACCGTATAGTTCGACAGCATGGGGAACTCGCGCCCGAGTTGCTTTTTATATATATTGCGCAGGGAGCGCATAAAGGCGTCGTACTGCCCGTCGCCCGACGAGGTGGCTTCGAACGACTCCCCGTCGATATTTATCTTCAACGTCGCCATCGCCTTGAGTCCCTGCGAGATGGCCAGGCTATAATTCTCCACGAACACCGTGTTCTCCTGCTGGTCCTGCCTCAGGACGTCGGCGATGATATAGGGCAGGTCCTCGGCCGTAACCTGCTCCTTCTTGTCGCCCAGCTCTATGATGCGGGCCGTTACCTTGCGCATCGATTCTTCGTCGAGCGCTATGCCCAACGCTTCGAGATTCTTGCGGATATTGGCCTTGCCCGAAGTCTTGCCGAGGGCGTATTCCCTGACACGGCCGAACCGCTCAGGCATCAGGTCGTTAAAGTAGAGGTTGTTTTTGTTGTCGCCGTCGGCATGGATACCCGCGCACTGGGTAAAGACGTTCTCCCCCACCACGGGTTTGTTGGCCGGGATATGAACCCCGGTATAGGTCTCCACCATCCGGCTGACGCTGTTAATCTTCGATTCGCGGATTGCGGTCCGGACCTTCAGGTGGTCGTGCAGTACGGCCACCACGCTCGAGAGGGGAGCGTTGCCCGCCCGCTCTCCGAGTCCGTTCACGGTGGTATGGACTCCCTTTATACCGGCCTTGACTGCCGCCAGAACATTGGCCACCGCAAGGTCGTAATCGTTGTGCGGGTGGAAGTCGAACCGCAAGCCGGGGTACCGCTCCACCATCGCGCGGCAGTAACGTTCCGTTTCGTACGGGTCGAGAATGCCGAGCGTGTCGGGCAGCATAAACCGCTCCACCGGCTCGCCGCACAGGGCGTCCATCATCCCGAAAACATACTCGGGCGAATTACGCATCCCGTTCGACCAGTCTTCGAGGTAGAGGTTCACCTTTATCCCTTTATCGGCCGCCAGCGCGATATCGCGGCGGATATCCGCCGCATGCTGTTCGGGAGTTTTACCGAGTTGTTCGCGGCAATGTTTTAGCGACCCTTTGGTAAGCATGTTGACCACCCGTCCCCCGGCGGTGGCTATCCAGTCGAGACTCACCCCGCCGTCCACGAAACCGAGTATCTCGATACGGGAGAGTATATCCGTCCCCGTCTCCTCTCCCCTGCGGACGGCCCACGCCATAATTCGCCGCACGGCGTCGTACTCGCCCTCGGATACCCGCGCCGAGGCCACCTCGATACGGTCGGCCTTCAGCTCGTCGAGCAGCATCTGGGCGATGCTCACCTTCTCGCGCGGCGACAGCGACACACCGGAGGTCTGTTCCCCGTCGCGCAGCGTGGTATCCATTATCTCAATCATCATGTCTATAATCTACAATCCGCAGAAGGTTAAAGGTGAGTCCTACTACATACAATTCTTCGCCCGGCTCAAAAAATTCTGCCCGACCGCCATCCTGACCAGCGCAGGATGCTGAAGGATCTTCCTTTTATCTATTCCGGCAGCACATTTCCGACCCTCGTATTCCGAGTCAGCGGTCCACATATGGGAGATTTTCCGTATTAATAATTCGCCCTCTCGTAAGCCTCTATCTCCGGCTGGATACTGCGCAGGTAGTCCACATCGTCGTAGCCGTTCATCAGGCACTCCTTTTTGTAGCCGTCAATTTCGAACTGCTCGGACTCGCCGGTCGCACAGTTGGTTATGGTCTGCCCCGGCAGGTCGATTTCGAACTCCGCGGACGGGTCGGAGGCAATGGCCGTAAAAGCCCCTTTGAGGAACCCCTCGCTGACGCGAATCGGCAGAAGGCCGCAGTTCAGCGCGTTATTACGGAAAATATCGGCGAACGAAGTCGATACCACCACCCTCAGGCCGTAGTCGTATATGGCCCAGGCGGCATGCTCACGCGAGGAGCCGCACCCGAAATTATCCCCGGCAAACAGCACCTTACCGCCATATCTCGGGTCATTCAGAGGAAAGTCCGCCACCGGGCGCTCCTCCTTGTCGTACCGCCAGTCACGGAACAGGTTGTCCCCGAAACCCTTGCGTTCCACCGCTTTAAGGAACCGGGCGGGGATTATCTGGTCGGTATCTATATTTTCGATGTTCACGGGAATACCCGTCGAACGAAGTGTAATAAATTTATCTCTTGCCATAATCGTCTCGTTTTTGGAATGTTTTCCGATTGCCGTCTCCCCGGTTTAAAGTTCGAAAACCACCCTCGGATCCTGCAATGTCCCGCAAACGGCCGCCGCAGCAGCCACCAGCGGACCGGCCAGCAGCGTTCGCGCACCCGGACCCTGCCGCCCCTCGAAATTACGGTTGGAGGTCGAAACGCTGTATTTTCCCGCCGGTATCTTGTCGTCGTTCATCGCAAGGCAGGCCGAGCAACCCGGCTGGCGCAGTTCGAAACCCGCCTCGGCAAGAATCTTGTCCAGCCCCTCTTCACGGCACTGGGCCTCCACCAGCTTGGAACCCGGCACAATCCACGCCGTAACGTTCGGTGCCTTCCTGCATCCCTTCACAGCGGCGGCGAACTGGCGGAAATCCTCGATTCTGCCGTTGGTACAACTGCCCACGAACACATAGTCCACCGGTTTGCCTGTCATCGGCTCGCCCGGAGCAAAGCCCATGTATTCCAGCGACTTGTCGAACGAAATGCGGTCCCCGCCCGTAAGCCCTTCGGGAGAAGGTATAGTGCCGGTTATTGCAACGCCCATTCCCGGATTGGTACCGTAGGTCACCATCGGCTCTATATCGGCCGCATCGAACGTATATTCCTTGTCGAACACCGCGTCGGGGTCCGTATATAGTTCCTTCCAGCGGGCCACGGCCTTATCGAACTCCTCGCCCTTCGGCGCGTTCTCACGTCCGCGGACGTAATCGAACGTCGTCCGGTCCGGAGCTATCAGGCCGCCCCGCGCGCCGCACTCTATCGCCATGTTGCAGACGGTCATACGCTCCTCCATCGTCATAGAGGTGATTGCCTCACCCGCGAATTCGATAAAATGTCCGGTCCCGCCGGCCGCGGATATCTGCGAAATGATATATAGTATCACGTCTTTGGCGGTAACCCCTTTACCGGTCCGCCCGTTAACCGTAATCCGCATCTTGCGCGGCTTGGGCTGAAGTATACACTGTGAAGCGAACACCATTTCGACCTCCGAGGTCCCCACCCCGAACGCTACGGCTCCGAAAGCCCCGTGGGTCGAGGTATGGCTGTCGCCGCACACGATGGTCATGCCGGGCAGAGTATAACCCAACTCCGGGCCCACGATATGCACCACACCCTGCTTGGGATGGCCCAGACTGAAGTGCTCGATACCGTTCGCCTCGCAATTGGCGGCGAACGCCTCCAACTGCCCCCTCGATTCGGGGTCGTTTATCGGCAGGTGCTGGTTCACGGTCGGCACGTTGTGGTCGGCCGTGGCGACCGTCTTATCCGGTCTTGCCACCGTTATCCCGCGGTTACGCAGGCCCAGAAATGCCACCGGCGAGGTGACCTCATGTATATAATGGCGGTCTATATATAGCACGTCGCGCCCCCCGTCGAGGTGGCGTATTACGTGCGCGTCCCATATCTTGTCGAAAAGCGTTTTTCCCATATCTTTCTGATTGACTTATAAATATATTTACCCGGCCCTTGCTTATACCTCCGCCGGGCTCCAAACCGGCCCACCGGTCGGTCCCGGCTATGATTCCTGTTCGGGTTTCTCCGTCACCCCCAATATCCTGAGGGCGTCGAGGAACGCCTCCACCGAGGCTCTTACCGTATCGGTATGGGCGGCAAAGCCCTGCGCGGTGCGTCCGTTGAGCTGCACCTGCATGTGCACGCGGCCCATGTCGTTACTCCCCTTGCTCATCGACTGGATAAGAAACTCGCTGATTACCACCTTCTCGTTAATCATACTCTTGATTGCGTTGCAGGCGGCATCGATGGGTCCGTTGCCGGTCGCGGTGGCCATGCGGTCCGAATCGCCGAACCGGATGATAACCGTAGCCGTGGGTACGAGCATTCCGGTCATTACCTGCAACTGGCGCAGTTTTATATGGTTGGCCCTCAAGGTCTCCATATCGCCTACGAGGTAGAGCAGGTCCACGTCGCGGATATCTTTCTTTGAGTCGGCGAGTTTCAGGAACTTTTCGTAGACTTCGTCCAGCTCGGCTTGCGTGAGTTCATAACCGAGCAGTTCGAACCTGTGCCCGAGCGCTGCGCGTCCGCTGCGGGCGGTAAGGGCTATCACCGATTCGTCCACACCCACCGACTGCGGGTCGATTATCTCGTAATTCTCCCGGTTCTTCAGCACTCCGTCCTGATGGATACCCGACGAGTGGGCGAACGCGTTGCGGCCCACGATGGCCTTATTGGGCTGGACGGGCATATTCATCAGACTGGAAACCAGCTTGCTGGCTTTCGTTATCAGGTGTGAGTCTATATTGGTATCGAGTCCGTAGCCCTTGTGGCATCGCAGAGCCATGACCACCTCTTCGAGCGAGGTGTTGCCCGCCCTCTCGCCGATACCGTTGATGGTAACCTCCACCTGCCGGGCACCGTTCAGCACACCGGCCAGAGTATTGGCCGTCGCCATCCCGAGGTCGTTGTGGCAATGGGTGGCGATGATGGCCCTGTCCACATTCGGAACGTTGTCCACAAGGTATTTTATCTTGGCCCCAAAGTCGTGCGGCATACAGTAACCCGTGGTATCCGGTATATTGACCACCGTAGCCCCAGCGGCGATAACGGCCTCCACCACCCTCGCAAGATATTCGTTCTCCGAGCGTCCCGCGTCCTCGGCGTAAAACTCCACATCCTCCACGAACGACTTGGCGTACTTGACCGCCGCCACCGCCCGCTCGATAATCTCGTCCGGCGTGGAGCGCAGTTTATCATATATATGGTACGGCGAAACCCCTATACCGGTATGAATCCTCTTGCGTCTGGCAAGCGACAGGGCGTCGGCGGCCACCTCGATATCTTTCCGCACGGCGCGTGTCAGAGCGCAGATTACGGGCGAGCTGACCGACTTGGATATCTCCCGGACCGAATTGAAATCCCCCGGACTGGATATCGGGAACCCCGCCTCTATCACATCGACTCCCAGCGCTTCGAGCATCCGGGCGACCTCTATCTTCTCGATGGTATTAAGCTGACAACCCGGCACTTGTTCACCGTCTCTCAGCGTGGTGTCGAATACGTAGATCCTTTCGCTCATAAATGTATCTCCAGATTTATAACTGTGCAAAATTAATCTGCTTGTTAAAAATCAAAGCAAAAGTTTAAAATAGATATACGATAACAAACGGATATTAAAACCGCAGGATAGGAGCCTTCCGGAAAAGAAAGATGCATAAACGGATTATATGTTATTGTGTTAGTGAAGGTTACAAACCCGCCCGTCGGTAAATGCGAGATATATGACTCCCCGGAAAATTACAACACCCAGCGACTGCGCACTTTAACGATATTCCGGCCGATGCGGGCCGGACCCGGCCGGGAACAACCGACTCCCGAAACGGGGTCCAACCAGCGGGTTATGCCCCCGGGGGACCTATTAAGTACCGAGTAATTCCCGGGCCTGCCGCCGGGCCGCGTCCGTAACGGTGCTGCCGCTGAGCATTCCGGCAATCTCGTCGATGCGCTCCTGCCGTGTCAGGCAGCGGATAGCCGTCCGCGTACGCCCACCGGAGACCGTTTTATATACGAACAGGTGGCAGTCCCCTTTGGCCGCGATCTGCGGCAGGTGGGTAATATTGACCACCTGCATCGTTCCGGAGAGGGCATCGATTATCCCGCCCATCGCATCGGCAATCCGGCCCGATACTCCGGAGTCTATCTCGTCGAAGATTATCGATGGGAGCCTCCGGCTCCGCGCGGCTATGGATTTCAGTACCAGCATCAGGCGGGACATTTCACCCCCCGACGCCACCTTCTCCACCGGCGAGGGCGCCACCCCGGCATTGGCGCTGAACAGGAACCGAACCTCGTCCGCTCCGGTGGGTCTCAATCCCTGCGCGGGCGCTATCTCCACCCTGAACACCGAGTCGGGCAACCCCAGCGCGGCCATCATACCGGCCGCCTCGCGCGCTATACCGGCCGCCGCCTTCTTCCTGCCTTCGGTAATCTGCGCCGCTACCGTCCGGGCTTTATCTTCTAAAAGTTTTATCTCTTTTTCAAGCGCCCCGATATTTTCCGACGAGAAAACTATGGAATCGAGCCGGGCGCGGTAATCCCTCTGCAGGGCAAGCAACTCCACTAAATCGGCGGCCTTATGTTTCTGCAGCAGCGAGTAAAGCAGGGCTATCCTCTCCTCCGCTTTGGCAAGAGCGCCGGGGTCGGATTCTACCCTGTCGGCCTCGGCGGCGACCTCCCGCTCCACGTCTTTCAACTCCTCGACCACCCCCCGCAAACGGGACTCGTATTCCCCGGCACGGGGATAGAACACTTTGGCTCTGGAGAGCGCCGAAACGGAGTTCTTCAGCTCCACGATTACCCCGCTCTCCTCGCGCGACATCGTTTCCGAGCAGTCGGTCAACACCCGTTTTATCTCCCCGGCATGGGCAAGTTCGTCCAGCTCGGCTTCGAGCCGTTCCTGCTCCCCTTCGAAGAATGCGGCGGCTTCGAGTTCGCCCACCTGATGGGTAAGCCACGCCTCGTCCGCGGCGGCCTTTTCCGCTTCGGCGCGCAGCCTGTCCAATTCCGCCACGGCCTCGCGCCAGCGGCTGTATGCTTCGCCGTAGGCCGTAAGCAGGCCGTCGTGCGCGGCCATCCCGTCCACCACCTGAAGGCGGAACCTCTCGTCCGCAATTCTCAGTGTCTGGTTCTGGGAATGTATATCTATAAGGTACGACCCAAGTTCCCGCAGGAACCCGAGTTGCACCGGGATATCGTTCACATAGGCGCGGCTCTTCCCCTGCGGCGAGATTATCCGGCGGATAACGGTCAGCGGGTCATGGTCCACGTCGTGCTCCCCGAACAGCGGCTCCAACCCGTAACCCGACACGTCGAACACTCCCTCCACCACACAGTTGCGGTCGCGGTCCATGATTACCGACGCGTCGGCCCTGTTACCCAGCAACAGGCCCAGAGCACCCAGAAGGATGGATTTACCCGCACCGGTTTCGCCCGTGATAATGTTGAGTGACCGGCTGAAATCCAGCCTGAGGGACTCTATAAGCGCATAATTTTCTATCGTAAGTTCGCTCAGCATAGAGCACCCGATGCATTAAATATGATTATCCGGTAAAGTTAATAAACCCGCCGCATACTGCAAAGCCGAGAGGCGCAGGTTATATTTTTCAGGCAAGGGGACCGAATTAAATTCCCGAGGAAAGGTACAGCGACGCATGCGGCAAGGCAACGCCGCAGGCGTATATATGAATGTCATCCTGAGGAACGGCGTGACGAAGGATCTTCATCCCGATAAACTGCAAATAGATGGGAGTTTAACATTGATAGATTCTTCGCTGGCGCTCAGAATGACATATAAATAGGTCATCCCGTGGGGGCCGCAGGCGGCAAGGCAACGCCGCAGGCGTATATATAATTGTCATCCTGAGGAACGGAGTGACGAAGGATCCGTCCCGAAAAACCGAAAGCTACGAGGGATGTACCGCTGGTATAAAAAAAGAGTGCAAAGTCTTTTATCCTATTCCTCCCACCCTCCGGGCCAGTTCGTCAACGATTACCCCGGCGGCGGCATCTTTGGACATCAGGGGGTAAGCCTGCTCGCTCCCGTCCGCCGATATAACTGTTATGACGTTGGTATCGTGCCCGAATCCCGCTCCCGGGTCGCGCAGAGAGTTAAGGACTATAAAGTCCATATTCTTGGCCTCCAGTTTACGGCGTGCATTTTGGGCCTCGTTGTCGGTCTCGAGGGCGAAACCCGCTATTACCCGGTCGCCTTTCACGGCGCCGAGGGCGGCGGCGATATCGCGGGTCTTTTCCAGACGCAGGTCCATCACGTCCTCTCCGGGAGACTTTTTCATCTTGGTCGCCGAATATTCTGCGGGAGTATAATCGGCCACTGCGGCACACAGTACGGCTGCCCGACAACCTTCAGCCGCTCCGAATGCCGCTATAGCCGCGTCGTACATCTCCCGGGCCGTCCCCACGCGCACAAGTTCCACGTCCCGCGGCGCGTCGAGCGCCACCGGACCGCTCACCAATACCACCTGGGCACCCCGCCGGGCCAGCTCCCCGGCGATGGCGTAGCCCATCTTGCCGGTCGAATGGTTGGAAATATACCTTACGGGATCTATCGGCTCGACCGTCGGGCCTGCCGTCACAAGGACCTTAACGCCCCGGAGAGACTTTTTTTTTTCGCACCCGCCCTCTGCTCGGGCATCGTCCGTCCGCGCCTTACCCGGAGCAGAACCGGATGACGTTTCGGGAAAAGAGCCGCCAACCACTCCGGAACCCACACAAGGAGCATCCACGCGAACCGTTCCGTAATCCGCACAAGCAGCGTCACCGCGAACCGTCCCGGAATCCCCACTGGGTATAACACCGGAATCGCTTTCGGAAACCGCCCGGCCAAAAACGTCGGAACCCGCACCGCTTTCCGTCCCGTACATCGGCCCGGAAGCAGCCCCGAAGGTCATGCCTCCTACCAGTCCGGAACCCGCACCGTACTCACCACAACCGGCGCCGGTAGCCTCCTGCCCGAAATACCCGGACAACCGGGCGCATATCTCGTCCGGTTCGGCCATCCGGCCCTTGCCTGTAAGGCCGCTGGCAAGTTCCCCCTCGCCGGGCTGCACGATAAGCGCCCCGTCCGCCCGGAGCGTCTCGAGGTTACGTTGTGTCGCCTTATGGGCATACATATCGAGGTCCATGGCCGGGGCCACGAACACCGGGCAACGGGCCGAGAGGTAGGTCGTCAGCAGCAGGTTGTCGGCGACGCCCGTAGCCATTTTAGCCATCGTATTGGCCGTGGCCGGGGCTATGACGTACGCATCCGCCCACTCGCCCAGGCTTACGTGGGAGTTCCACCTGCCGTCCTCCGGGTCGAAGAAATCGACCAGTATCGGGTTTTTCGACAGCGTGGCCATCGTAAGCGGGGTTATGAACTGCTTCGCCAGCTCCGTCATAACCACCTTTACCTCCGCCCCCCCGCGTATCAGGTTACGAACAAGTATAGCAGCCTTGTAAGCTGCTATACTTCCTGTTATTCCTACGAGTATCTTTTTTCCGCGTAACATGTTCACGGTTTTAGTGTACCGGTTCCCGGCAAATTTCACGCCTGCTCCCTAACGGCCAGACACGGACGGAGGCACCGTCCCCGTGGACTCACGCCTCCTCAGCGGCCGGGTCGCGGAAATAGACCTTACCTTCGAGAAACTCCTCGGTGGCCACGAGCGCGGGCTTAGGCAGGCGTTCGTAGTAGCGCGATATCTCTATCTGCTCGCGGTTCTCGAACGTCTCTTCGAGCGAGTCGGTAGTCGACGAGAAGTCCGCCAGCTTACGGGTAAGTTCCTGCTTCATATCCACGCCTATCTGGTTGGCCCGTTTGGCTATGATAGCCACGGATTCGTAGATATTCCCGGTCCTACCGTCGAGGTCGGTCATTTTGCGCGTCACTGTGTTGTTGGGAATGGTGTTCTTTTTGATTTCCATATCTCGGGTCTCTTTTTATTCTGCTAAGGGTAACCTCATAAACGTATCGTCGAGGTCCTGTATTTCGTCATCCACTTCGTACTCCTGGAAATTGGCCAGAAAGTCGCGGGCGCCCGCCTGCATCTTCTCCAGCTCTTTGGTATACTTGCTATCCGGATATTCCAGCACGAAGCTGAAATAGCTATCCATCATATCCATATACCGGTCCCTCTGCAATCGGTAGAAGGAGTTGGCCGCCAGCAGATAGTTCGACTTGGCTACCAGGTACATCATCTCTTCCCTGTGCGTCGAGTCGGGGAACTGATTCAATGCGTTTTTAAGCGCAATCACCGCCGCTTTATAACGGCCTATCTTATAGTATGTCTTGGCGTTGAGATACGCCTTGTCGTGCAGTTTCTGCGTCAGCTCCCGGATATTGTCCTCCAGAACCTCCCTGCGGACGCTATTCGGATAGCGCTCCATGTACTCGTCTATGGCGATAAGGGCCTTGCGGGTCATGGTCTGGTCCCTGTTCGGGTCGGGCGACATATAGTAGTGGCTCTTGGCGTACATATACTCCGCCTCTTCGAGGAACGGGCTTCCCCCGTAAGTCATCCGAAAGTCGTCCATCAGCATGGAACTCGAATCGAAATCTCCCGATTTGTAGTAAGAAGCCCCCAGAAAGAAGGCCACCGAGTCACCCTTTAGCGTCCCCAAATAATAGGGCGAAACGTCGGAGAAGAGCTGTATTGCTCTGGAATATTTACCGGCCTCGTAGTAATCCAGCGCGGTCGAGTACATCAGATCGGGGTCTTTGCTTTTTAGCACTTTGTAATAATCACTGCACCCCGTCGCCGCTAACGCAGCCGCAACTATAAAGAAAACACTGGATAAATTTCTGACCATAAACCGGTTAAATTATTGCCAACCTGCGCATTACACTCCTCCGCATTCAATTTACGGGCCGACACAGACATGCAAAATTACACATTTTTAACGACGATTGAAAAAATATATTGTCTATTTCCCGGATGTTTTTTTCGGGGTAACAATATACCATTTTACACAACTTGTTTATAGCGGCCCGCCACCCCGCCCCCGGCGGGCCGCACGTCTGCAAAGCAGATGTAATTTTATCTTAATGCAAATATGTATATTGATTGCCTTTAACAGTTAGTTTCCACCCTACCAGCGGTTACGGTAATTCCGAAGCGCATGCGGGGTTATCCGGTATGCTAAGACCGGGGAACAGTTTCGCGCCAAGGGTCGCACAAAAGGGAGATATACCCCGTTTCACCCGGGATTGCAAGTAAATCGATGATTCCCCTCTCACTATCACCTGCTATCCACCCGAAGGTGTAAGTATAAATACCTATTCTTACGTAAATAAAATATATGTAGATTTGCAGGGGTTTTCGTTGAGGGCGGTTTTGCCACCCGACGCGACGATCGCTCTGGCCCGATTTAACTACTTCAAAAATAAAACCTGACGATAGTGGATATACTCGAAAGAATCAAGAAAGATGCCGGCGGTCCTATCGGCATGTATCAGGCTTACAGCCACGGATATTTCTCATTTCCCAAACTGGAGGGCGATATCGGCCCCCGGATGACGTTCCGCGGCCGCGAGGTTCTCAACTGGAGCCTCAACAACTATCTGGGGCTTGCCAACCACCCCGAGGTGCGCAAGGCCGACGCCGACGGCGCGGCCGAGTTCGGCATGGCCGCCCCGATGGGCGCCCGCATGATGAGCGGCCAGACAAAGTACCACGAACAGTTGGAGCGCGAGCTTGCAGCCTTCGTGGGCAAGGAGGACGCCTTCCTGCTCAACTTCGGCTATCAGGGCATGATATCCATTATCGACTGCCTGCTCAGCCGCCGCGATGCGGTGGTCTACGACGCCGAGTCGCACGCCTGCATTATCGACGGCCTTCGTATGCACACGGGCAAGAGGTTCGTATTCGGCCATAACGACATGGAGAGCCTGCGCAAGCAGCTGGGCCATGCGCAGAAGGTCGCCGAGGAGTCCGGCGGCGGGGTGCTGGTGATTACCGAGGGTGTATTCGGGATGAAGGGCGACCTGGGTAAGCTGGACGAGATAGTGGCCCTGAAGAAGGAGTTCGATTTCCGCCTGCTGGTGGACGACGCACACGGATTCGGTACGATGGGTCCGGACGGACGGGGTACCGCGCACCATTTCGGGGCTATCGAAGGGGTGGACGTGCTGTTCAACACCTTCGCGAAATCGATGGCCGGGATAGGGGCGTTCGTGGCCTCGCACAAATACGTGATAGATTTCCTGCGCTACAATATGCGGTCGCAGACCTACGCCAAGTCGCTCCCCATGCCGATGGTGATGGGCGCCTTCAAACGGCTGAAACTTATCCGCACGCATCCGGAATATCTGGAGCGGCTCTGGACCATCGTCCACGCGCTTCAGAACGGGTTCCGCGAGCGCGGGTTCGATATCGGCGTCACGCAGTCGCCGGTGACCCCGGTATTCCTCAAGGGGGACATACCCGAGGCCACGAACCTGGTGGTAGACCTACGCGAGAACTACAACCTGTTCTGCTCGGTGGTGGTCTATCCCGTAATCCCCAAGGGCGAAATAATCCTGCGTATCATCCCCACTGCCGTTCACACGCTCGAAGACGTGGAGTACACCCTCCAGTGCTTCGACGCGATACGCGGCAGGCTCGCCTCGGGCGAATACAGGAAACCGATGCCGAATATGGCCGACAAGTAGTTTCGTCGCATATCATGACAAGTAACGGCCGGGCTGACGCCCGGCCGTTACCGTCTGAACAAAGTGAGCCCTCCCCGAAAGGTACTCTATTGCCACATCAGGGTTACCTTGAAGTCGAGAGGCGTGGGGATAGCCTTGCGCGGCAGATAGTACTCCGGGCTGTAAATATAGAACCCGATACTGCGGTAGCTGATATCGTAGCCTATGGTAACGTTGTAGTACTCCCCGCCGTACACCTCGAGGTAGTTGTATTCCAACTGTTTACGGGTCTCCACGTCGCCCTCGTACAGCCATACGTAGCCGTTGGTCACGCCGTACTCGTACATGTAATTATCGACGTTGGCGTTGTCGTAGAACACCTCCCAGCGTTCGTAATCCTCGTTCCATGCCCATTGTGTGCGGGTCACCTTATAGAACTCGTCGAGGTATTCCGCCCCCACGTCGTCGGAGCAGGAGGAGAATATTATGGCCGCCGCGGCCAGCGCCGTCACGGAAGCAAAAAAAGAGAGTAGCCTTCTTTTCATAGATTGTCGGTTTAATTTCATGGTACCCCATTCATAAACCGTGCAAAATAGCAGGCCCGAAGCGGAGCCGGGCGGGGAAAATCGAAACAGGAGTTCCCGGCCAGGCATACACGCACACCTCTGTCCAGCCCCCGAGTTGCGACCGTAACAGAAAACTCCCGGAGCGTAATAACCCCGGGAGCCTCCCTTTTACCGCATCCGTGCGGCTATTCTTTCCAATAAAACAGCGATACTTTGAACTCGTACCGGTCGTACATCCAGTCCCGGGTGATATACCTCTCGTTGGTCTGTATATAGAACGTCACCAGCCCGCGGGTCACCTCGTACCCGATGGTCTCCACCACATGCACGTCGCCCGAGTAGTAGGTTTCGACGTAGGGCATCGGGCTGAAATAGCGGTTGTTGTTCTCGGTGAAAATTACGGTACCGGCAATCTCCATCTCCTCCAGCTGGAATTCCGTCAGGTAGTCGTCGTTGAAGGAGTATTCCCACCGGAAGAGGTTGTCGTTCCAGGTGAAATCGTTTTTGTCCACGTAATAGATGGCAGGGTCTATGGCCAGCCCGTAGTCGTAATAGTGGTTGTCCTCGTAATACTTCTTTGTCGTGCACGACGGTAACATCGTGAGCGAAATAACCACCGCCAATGGCAATAGTTTCATAGCAAAGGTTCTTCTCATAACAGGTATGTTTGGAATTAGTATCTTACGGTAGCGGCTATTGGCAGCCCTCAATATTTGAAACTGCTGCCCCCGATAAATTCCCTGAGCAGCGAGGTGGGCGGAATCTCGTCCGGGGGGATGGGGATAAAATTCTTGAGGAACTTCAGCAGCCTGCGGGCCTCGCCGTACTCGGGTACAGTGTCGGGCACCTCGTAGAGCATCGGCTCGGCGAACCTTCTGAGGACCGATATCTCGTAAAACAGCGACGAGTTGAACATCACGTCCGCATTCTCCTGATAGGGGAAGATATGCTTGTCCTCACCCTTTCGAACGCTCTGCCACCGCTTGAGGGTAGACATCGCGTCCGAGCCGCGGCCGGAGTAGTCGCGCACGATGCGCCTCAGCAGGCGGTTGTCCGTGGTGGGTATACGCGACAGGTCGTCGAGAGTAATGGAGGTCAGCGCCGAAATGTAGATTTTGAAGATATATTTGTCGTCTATCTCTTTGGTAAGCTCCGGGTTCAGGCCGTGGATGCCCTCTATTACCAGCACCGATTTCTCGTCGAGCCGGAGCGGCGTTTCGTGGTACTCCCGCTTGCCCGTGATGAAGTCGTAACGGGGAATATCGGCCGACCCGCCGTCGAACAGGGTCATCAGGTTGTCGTTGAACGTTTCCAGGTCGAGTGCGTAAAGCGATTCGTAGTCGTACTCGCCGTTCTCGTCGAGGGGGGTCTTCTCCCTCTCCACGAAGTAGTCATCCAGCGAAATCATCACCGGCTGGAGACCCAGTATACGCATCTGTATCCCGAGCCGCTTTGCGAAAGTGGTCTTGCCGCTGGACGACGGCCCGGCTATCAGCACCAGCCGCGCACCGCGTGATTTATTTTCGACCAAAACCTTATCGGCGATGCTGGCCAACTTCTTCTCATGGAAGGCCTCGGCGACCTTAATAAGTTCGCTGCTGTTGCCCGCGATAATCTTGTTGTTGAGCGACCCGATGTTCGATACACCCATAATATCGACCCAGGCCGAATACTCGGAGAAAATTTCGAACATCTTGTCCTGCGGCACCATCTTTTCGAGTCGCGTAGGTTCGGTCCGCGTGGGAATGGCTATGTAGATTCCCCGGTAATATTTCCGAAGGTCGTAGAGCGTAAGCGCCCCTGTCGACACGGCCAGCGCCCCGAACATATATCCCGAAATATCGGCAAGATGGTAGAGCGTGGAGTAGAGCCTCGGGCGCGACCGCAGGAGAGCCAGCTTGTCCGTGTAACCCATATCCTCGTATATCTGCTCGGCCTCGGCCGTCAGCACCCGGTCGTGTACTATCGGGATGTTCTGGGCGATAAGCTCGTCCATCCTCGCCTTCAGGGAGTCTATATGTTCCTGCGTTATCTCGTCGATTCCCTCTATTTCGGCGTAAAATCCTTTGGACACGGAGTGCCTGATGCGGAGAGTATGCCCGGGGTAGACGTCCCTCACGGCCTTGCTCAGGGTAAAAAACAGCGTGCGCTGGTAAACCCGCATACCTTCGAAATGGGTAATGTCGATAAACCGTATCGACACCGGCTCGAAGATGCAGTAGTGCAGTTCTTTAAGGTTGTTGTTTACATAGGCGGCCAGCACCGGGTGGTCGCACTTGAGGCTGATTATATTTATAACGTCCAGCAGCGAAGTCCCCTGTGCAACATGGAACTGGGTGCCGGTGTTCTCGCAGATTATCTTTACGGTCTTAGGCATATTATATATCTCACTATTTTTTAACAGGGAACTATTTACAAGTTTTACACTAATTATTTATAGCGGCCCGCCATCCCGCCCCGGCGGGCCGCACGTCTGCAAAGCAGACGTACTTTTCACATTTGTGTAAATATGTATATAATTACCGGCCGCCCGGACGTGGAAATACCGCCATTCCGGGCATATTATCCTCTCCTCGGGGGCCGGCGCACCGTACAGGCTGCGGCATCCAAAAATATGAAAAAAATGTATATTTGTGGCTATATTAAAGTTAAACCCGAACACCCGGTACCAATACTCCCGAACAATATGAGAAAACTTACCGCACTCTTCGCGACCCTTATCCTGCTTGCCGGCTACGGCGGCTCACCGGCCGGGACCCGGAAACTCGTCCTGGTCTCCACCAACGATATCCACTCGCATATCGACAACTTCCCCGCGCTGGTGACGCTGCTTAACGGTTACCGCTCCGCCGAAGGGGTGGAGGTACTCTACCTCGACGCAGGCGACCGGTGGACCGGAAGCCCTTATGTCGACATGGCCCCCGAGCAGTACAAGCCGGTGGTGGACCTGCTCAACGCCGCCGGGCTGGACATAGCCACCTTCGGCAATCACGAGTGGGACAACGGGAACAATTTGCTTGCCAAAAGGACCGCTGAAGCCGCGTTCGTAAATATCCTCACCAACGCCGACGTGGAAGGCACGGCACTCGACTTCGTACCCCCCTACCATATCGCCGAGGCGGGCGGGCTGAAACTCGGCTTCACCGGGATGGTGACCACCGCCGTGGACGGCCATCCGGACGGTAAACTTGCGAATTTCGGCGGCATACGGTTCCACGACCCGCTGGAAACGGCGGAGCGGTACGCCCCGCTGTCCGACTCGGTGGACCTGTATATTCTTATAAGCCACCTCGGTTTTACCGAGGATTCGATTCTTGCCGTGGCGAGGCCCGAGCTGGATATTATTATCGGCGGCCATTCCCACACCCTGCTGCCCGAAGGCCGCGAAATCGGCGGCACACTGGTCACGCAGACGGGGAAGAACCTTCAGTACGCCGGGGTGACCGAAATAACCCACCGCGGGGGCCGGGTGCTGGGCATCGACAACCGCATGGTACTGCTCGACACCGTGGCACATGACCCGGCGGTCGCGGCTATGGTGGCCGAAATAAAAAACGAACCCGGGCTGCTCGAGGTGGTCGGCACAGCCACGGGCGATATGGACAAGTTAGCCCTGATGAACTTATTTTCAGATGCGATGAGGGACGCTGTGGGTGCCGATATATCGTTCCATAACATGGGCGGCATGCGCATCGACCGTCTCGATGCCGGGCCGATAACCAAAGCCGAGGTCTACGCGGCGGAGCCGTTCGGCAATACCATAGTCACCCACTATATGACCCTCGCAGAAGTCGGCGAACTGCTGCTCAATAAGTTCAATTCCAAAGGCAAGGAGTCGCACACGCTCGATCTCTATCCCTCGGGCATAGAGTATACGATAGTGACCGATGATGAGGGAAACGCCACCGATATTTTTTTCGAAAGCACGGTGGAAGCGCCTTCTGGCCGCCGCTTCCGGGTCGCCCTGTCCGACTATGTGGATTCGGTCTATAAGCACGCCTACACCGGAGAGGGTACCGACTCGGGGATACGCATAGCCTTCGCCGCTGAGAAGTATATAAACCGTATTTCGCCCGTAGCGCCCGATACCTGTATGCGGGTGATAATTAGATAAAAACGGTTATACCGGTCGGTATCTGCAATCCGGCAAGGCAATGTAATCCTTCATTATACTTGAAATGACAATATTACACAAATGTCATCCTGAACGCAAGTGAAGGATCTACGAATCGCATTAAAGTATTATAACAAAAAATGAACAGCGAAGAACTGAGGGAGGTGCTCGAGCGGCTACACGACAAGTACAACCGCCCGGAATTTATCGAGCACGACCCCGTAAGCATACCGCACCGTTACACGGGGCAGGAGGACCGGGAAATCAGCGGATTCCTTGCCGCCACCATCGCGTGGAGTAACCGCAAGGCAATCGTAAAGAGCGCCGTGCGGATGATGGAGTTCCTCGACAATTCGCCCTACGATTTCACCGTCAACGCCTCGCATGCCGATCTGTCGACCCTTGCCGGTTACGTCCACCGGACCTTCAACGGCATGGACCTCACCCATTTCATACTGGCCCTGCGCAGGTTCTACACCCTGCACGGCGGGCTGGGCGGGTTCTTTCAGGAGCAGTGGCGCGCCACGGGCGACATGCGGACGGTGCTGTCGAGGTTCCGGGCGGAGTTTTTCGCCTTCGAGCATCCTCCCAGGTGTGAGAAGCACCTGTCGTCCATCGACAAGGGGGCGGCCTGCAAGCGGCTGAACATGTACCTGCGCTGGATGGTTCGCCGGGACGACCGGGGCGTGGATTTCGGCCTGTGGCGGGATATCCCCATGTCGGCCCTCTATCTCCCCATAGACGTACATGCGGGCAATATGGGCCGCGCGCTGGGCCTGCTGTCACGCCGCCAGAACGACTGGAAGGCGGTCGAGGAGATTACGGCCGGCCTGCGCGGGTTCGACCCGGGTGACCCGGTCCGGTTCGATTTCTCGCTGTTCGGCGCCGGGATAGACGGCTACCTTAAAGAGTCCTGACCCATTGCCTCCCAACCATGGGTATGGGGACGAAGGCCGGTAAACCGGGCCTTCCGTCTTTTCGGGCCGGAACGGTGCCGGAAGTTCTGCTTTGATAAGCTACTTTACTACTTTGTTTGAGGCGGTCCGCCACCCCGCCTGTGGGCGAGGCATCACGTCCGCAACGGGGTTGACTTTCACCTAACGTACTGATTACCGTAATATAACAGTTATATCCGAAAAATGTCACGGCCGTTCCGTTTCAAGAGGTTTACCGTTACGCAGGAGCGTGCGGCCATGAAGGTGGGCACGGACGGGGTCCTGCTGGGTTCGTGGTGTACGGCAGGGCCGGAGATACGCCGGGCGCTCGATATCGGCACCGGAACGGGCCTGATAGCGCTGATGCTCGCCCAACGGTGCGAACCGAAACCCTCCGGTACGAACCAGTGCGGCGAGAACACATCCGAGGCGAACCCGTGCAAAGAGAACCCGTGCGAATTGAAAAACCTATTTCAAGAGAACCCCGGCGCCACTATCACCCCGGCACTGGTATCCCCGCTGGGCGGCTCACAGCCCACCACCCCGACGACCCTGCCGGACCGAATACACTCCCCCGCGGCCGCCGGGGTAGCGCGCCCGGCGGAGACGG